>JAZNDV010000112.1:0-22259 GCA_045588285.1 Eubacteriales bacterium | reverse complement strand
CAATGTTCTATATATATGCTATAATGTGTACTATAGAAATGGGACTGCAGTGTACAGCCATCAATATTAGTTGAAGTATCATTAATAATTTATAACAAAAACACCGTTTATCGCATCATACACATATAGGAGCACGAATATTTAGGAAAGGTTTAGGTATAGATACGTATGCCTATTATGAATTTCTCAATACAGTGGCACATTACGGAATTTTGTCCAAACACTTGTCTTCATTGTTATATGGGGATGAATCCTATTGAAAAACACCTGTCGCTTTTTGAATTTTTTTCTTTGTTGGCCAAAATTAATGTCTTTGAGGCTCAATACAAATCACAAATAAATAATGTCTCTATAACGGGCGGAGACCCCTTATCAAATCCTGATTGGTACGAAATTTGTAACGCATTACGGCAACAGGGCAAACAAGTTCGAATTCTTGGAATTCCCGAACAGGTCACTGACTCAAACTGTTCCAAATTAAAGGAATTAGGTATCTCCATGTATCAAGTCAGCTTAGATGGTTTGAAAGAGACTCATGATAAAATAAGGGGTGCTGGAAGTTTTGATAGAACAGTAAATGCCATTAAGAAGCTTTCAGAGAATGGCATTGAAGTAGCGATAATGTTTACAATGCATAATCTTAACTGCAGTGAGATGTTTGACCTCATAGATTTTCTAGATCAATTAAAAGTCAGGCTTCTTTTTGCATTTGATTTCGTTGTATTATCAGGCAATGCAGTTGGGAAATTTTCCCCTTTGAGTGCGTTAGAAACACAAAATATTCTCTCCGCTTATTTAAATAAAAAACACGAACTTTATCAACGTCATTCTTTAGTATATTTGGGAGAAAAATCAAGTTTTTTTAATGCACTCAAATACCAAAATATTGATGTGGAAAAAGTTTATTGTGAATATCCAGCAGTTTCTGGATGCGGGGTAGGCTGGAACACTTTAACAATCCTTCCAGACGGGGAGATATACCCCTGCAGGCGATTGCCAATTTCCTTGGGGAACTTGTTCCAGACCTCGTTTGATGATATTTTTCTTTTAAATCCTTTACTTAGAAAGATTCGCCGAAGAGATTATTTTGAAGAGTGTGGAAAATGCAAACACTTTCTACATTGCAAAGGATGCCCCGCAGTTGAATTTGGGATCTCTAAAAATCCATTTTCAAAACAAAAAAATTGCAATTTCTTCTGTCAGACAGATCTTAAGCAAATATGTAATTCCCCCTCATTATACTGTTCTAAAGAAGAAGAATTTAAGTTTATATCAAATTCTATGGCAAACCAAACGATTCAAACCGCTTTTAAGTCTCCGGAAGATGCTGTTAGAGCATTACTGTTGCTTTGTGATTCGAAAAATGAAAAGATGTTTTTTGACGATCCGCAAAAATGGTTGAGAAACAACAACTTTGCATTTTCGAAGGAGGAAGTTGACAAGTTGTTTTTTTTACATTATGAGCATTAATTTTTAATGTTGATATAATTTGAAAGGTGGTGACATGTATGAACTGGCAAAAGCCCATCATCGTAGAATATGACGTCCAGGAACTTATAAAAAAAATCAATGCATCTGCAATGAGTTCTTGTGCTTCCTGTGGCGGCCCATCAAACGGCGGTGCATGTTCTGGGTGCGACCTTTGTTTTTTCTTGTTTATATCGCTCCGTTAAATTTTATTTTTTGCAGAGATTTAACAAATCTCTGCAAAAAACATTACTGTTAGAGGTGAAAAAATGTTTGCAAAAAATGATACTTTTGAGTATACCGAAGTTAATGAAAACATCGTTGTTATTGCAAAAGAATTTGTTTACGTATTCAAAACTTTTGAAGCAAAACTATTTAATCTTATTTTGGAATCCAACGATTTAAGTTCCCTTTTAGAAATCATATATGCTACATATAATATCGAAGATTCGAGTCGCGTAGAGCAAGAGACTTATGAATTTATCCTTTCCTTATTGTTGAAAAAAATTATTGTAATAGCATGATTATCAATATTTTCTTACCAAATACAGATGGGGTACAAATAAATCTGGAAGACACCCCCGATGCATATGAAATACTTAGGCTTCTATCAAGTTATTGGGTAATTACACCGGTTCCCGCTGATAATTATTTCAATAGGAACAAACACATCATTCAAGTAGAGAGCCCTAATGTCATATATAGAGGGGATGCGCACAGAAGTTACACTTTTCCTTATAGCTCTTCCTACGGTTGCTTTAAAATAATATGCCATCTTATACGAAGTAATCTTTGCTGTGATCAAGGATGGCATTATTTGCATGCATCTGCAATATCTTTTAATAATAAATGTTATTGTTTCTTAGGTAATACATTGTCTGGGAAATCGACATTAACCGCTTTTCTGTCTCAACAGCAAGGGATCAAATATGTTAGTGATGATTTGGTAATATTGAACACAAAACAAAGATGTATTATTCCCTATCAAAAAAATATACTTTTAAGAGAAGGTTCTATCTCCACTTTACGCAAATATGATTTCGATATAAAGTCATTACATTACAACCCCATGTTAGAAAGATTTATATATACTCCAAAACAGAAGGAAGAACAAGCATTACCTATAGGTGCCATTTTTCTCATGCAAACAAAGCTCCCTGATACAGGAACGCAAGGATCAAATCAATCAATATTTTTAGAAAATTCCTATTTTTCACGGAAAAATATAAAGAACAACATACTATCTTCTATTTCCATGAGCTCTGTCCCTGTTTCTGTTTTATCTTATAGGAATTTGTCTCTAATATATGCGCACATAGTCAACGGGAGGTTCTTATGACAGTCAAAGAAAAATTGCGGACGTTTATTTTAACGGCGTTGAAATCCTTTGCAGTTATCTTGCTGTATTCCTTTGCGTATTATATTTCAACCTTTATTATCATGTATCTTTCCAATTTTACTATAAAGTGGGAACAACGCCAGCTGGCTTGTCTGATCCTGGGCTGTGTTGCAGCTCTGATTCTGTATTTTTACCAATCCATGGGAGAAAGTGCACGGTTGACGGTGCTTCAAAAATACGATGGAGCCCTTTTGATTGCATCCCACGTGACAGGACACGTATTGTTTGTTCTGTTTGCATTGATCTATAAAAATACCCCTCCTTTCGAATCTTTGATCTCGTACCCATTGTCTATTGCGTTTTTACCGATTTACTTAACGGGGAACTTATTCTGGGGATGTCTCATTGCTGCAGTGCCGTTGTTGATTACAAAGATTTTAGGGCTTCAAGTAGGTCGCTATCGCATATTAAGGGAAAAGCCCTACTTGAGAGATTCTGAGACCGTACTTGATACTCCCCCAAAAACCAACCCAAAGGGTTCTTGGAGAGATTCAATACGTTGACAACAGAAAAACCTAGACATATTGGGAATTGAAAATAGCATGTTGAGCACAATATGAAAAATATTAAGGCATAAAGGATTCTTAATTGTGGTTATGGAAGATAAAATTATATTTATTTGTGTTACGGATTTTTGCAATTTAAATTGCCTTCATTGTTTCAACAGAACAAATCCTCAGAAAAAGATATTAAAAATAGAAGATATTCAAAGATTAATAATAGAAGCAAAACTCTGTGGGGTTTTCACAATATATCTTACTGGAGGCGAACCGTTTACACATCCCGACATGGAAGGAATTATTACTTTAATTCAAAGAAATCAAGATGTTGATTTTGTGATAAATACGAATGGAACTATTGATATTTCCTCCTATTGCATCTCGGAATTAAAAAAATGTAGAAATCTTACGTTGCAAATTAGTTATGACGGAATGAAAACAGAAAACTTTGATAAAATTCGGGGTGAAGGAGTCAAAGAGAAAGTTGATAGAACGATCTCTCTATTGAAAGCGCATTGTATAAAATACGCTTTAAAAATGACTATTTCTGAATTGAATAAAAACGATGTCGTGGAATACCTTTCCTATTTAGAAGTTAATAAAATAGAGGGAAGTGTTGCTTTCTGTTCGCCTTTTGGAAATTCTAGTATTAATTCGAAAATATTAGAATTAAAATTGCAAGACAGGTTTAATTTATATAAATCCATAAGACAATTTTACCAAGAGCGAGGGATTGCAAAGAAAGCTCCAACATCCGTATTATCTTGTAAGTTAATGTCTGATGACTCGTTGTCTACATGTGTGATAACAGGGAGCGGGGAGTTATATTTATGCGACAGATGGAAGGATTCTCTACTTGGCAATATTCATGATGCTTCCTTAAAAGAATTGCTAAATCCCGAAAAAATTGAAGATTTGAAAAAAACAATACAAAAAAGAGCTGAACTTATTAAGCAGACGCATTGTAACGATTGTATACTTGTCGGGGTCTGCAGTCAAGGCTGTCCTGCTCTTTCAGAGGCAAGAGACGGATCCATCTTTTCACTGGATGGAGAGTGTTCTTTTAGGAAGCAACTTTTCCTTTATGATCGTATGTTGAAGGGATATATTTAATCTAAGTTTAAATGTGTTTTACTTCTTTTTCGCAAGTAGCGCCTATTGAGTAAGCATTCTAAATAAAATATTCGTGTAACATATAGAGGTTCACAAATATTACATTCAAAATAAAAATTATTCTATATTGCCGAGGTAATGGCGGAGAGTGTGGGATTCGAACCCACGCGCCGGATTTCAACCGACCTCCTGGTTTTCAAGATCAGCCTCTTCAACCACTTGAGTATACCTCCGAATATTAAATTATTGCGTTAGAAACGTTATTAGAATTGGACAAAATCGGGTGGTGTTAAAAACGATGAAGTGCAGTGTTTGCAAGGGATTGGTGAGATGGATGTTCTGTTAATCGCACAAGTTTTCAAGTTCTATACGGTAAACGCACTTTGACGTTTTTTATTAGAATTTTGGCCGTTTTGTAATGGCTTTATTGATATGCGAACTCAGCAATACGAGTTTTATTATTTTTTAATTAATGTATTTTTCCGATTGTAAATTCCACATGGCTGCATACCCTCGGTTTGCCCGCAACAGAGCTTCATGGGATCCTATTTCCGTAATTTCTCCATGATCCAAATAAATGATCACGTCAGATTTTTTCGTCATGGACAATTTGTGGGAAATGATAATTAAAACTTTATCGTGGAACAAATCCGTCATCAAATTATGTAATTCATCTTCCGAAATCGGATCCAAGGCGCTGGATGGCTCGTCCATAATCACAATGGGAGTATCCTTCACTAGCGCCCGTGCGATAGCCAACTTCTGAAATTCACCACCGGAGAACACCACACCGTCATTGCCGAACTCTTTGGTGATCTGCGTGTGAATTCCCAAGGGCAGTTTTTGTATTTTATCAAAAAGCCCCACCTTTTTTAGGGCGTCCCAAACGGTTTGCTCATCCTCACTGCTTTTCGTGGGGCGCATCAGAATGTTTTCCGCAATGGTGTATGCGTAATATTGATAATCTTGGAACACCACGGAAAAACAATTCCGTAGTTGTGCAAGGTCATAAGAACGGTAATCTACGTTGTTCAGCAAAATTTCTCCTTGGGTGGGATCGTAAAGGCGGAGCAGCAGTTTTACGATGGTGCTTTTCCCCGCCCCATTGTGTCCTACAATGGAAATCTTCTCACCTTTCGAGGCAGAGAAGGAGATGTGTTTAAGAACATGGGGAATCTTCTCATCATAAGAGAAAGAACAGTCTTTGACCGCAATGGTTTTTACCTCTTTCGCGGAGATATTTAAAGGATATTCGGCATTAAATACGTGAACGGTATAATTTTCAAAAACACGGATATTTTCGATATAGATACTGTCCTTGTTCAGATCTGTTACAACTTTAAACAATCCCCTTAATTGATTAGAAAGAGACCAGGCCGCATTGGAAAGTGCCATAAAACTCCCCGCACCCAAGGATCCCTTGATGATTTGATATGCAATAAACAACCACATAAACACATCGGTGGATTCCAGAGGAGTGTCAAAGAGAATCGATAACACCGCTTTCTTTTTGCCGAACCGTTTTACCTGTTTTATTTTGTCTCGGTATGTGGTCTCATAATCTTGAAACAGCAGTTCTGTCAACGTTTCCGTGCGGACGTCTTTTGCATAGGACTTGAGGTGAAAGACTTGGTTGACATAGTTCAATTTCCGATTTATAGGAGTTAATGCCTCATCTTTTCGATAAGCCAATCTTCCTCTGTAAAAGTCCGCAAACAGGGATAGGGTGCAGCCTAAAAATACAGCAATTACCACAATGGGGCTCAGGCTCAGAATCACAGAAGAAAGGGTCCCAATGGACAGTAATGCCCCCAAAAGTTTGATCAGTTTATTAAAGACGGAAATGCACTTCTCGTCGGCACTAACGAAGGCCTTGGTATATTTGTCGTAAAAAGACGCATCATCATAGCAGGAAATATCCAATTTCGAGGCTTTTTGATATAGATTATATCGAATGTTTTTTCGGATTTTTTCTTCTTTCGGGGTGCGATACAATTCTACAAAAAGATGTCGCCCTACCATGGAAACCAAACAATAGACAAGATATAATAATCCTACCAGTAAAATGGAGAGGAAGTTTCCTCCCAAGACGGCCGCATCCACCATATATTGTACCACAAGGACATTGAGGAGTCGTCTGGGGATATTTTCAAGAGAAAGCAAAACATTGAAAATTACATATGCCTTGCTTTCTTTCCAAATAGGGATCACCATAAAAACGATATTACTTAATGATCTTTTCATAATTTATTCCTTTTTCTATAAGAATTATTTTCCCTATATTCTTTTCGTTGTCTCCTGTACCATAAAATTTGATTAACTCCTTTTTATAAGAAAAACGCCACAAGTTTTTTGTGGCGTTTTTCTTCGGCTATTGCCGAGGCAATGGCGGAGAGTGTGGGATTCGAACCCACGCGCCGGTGAAGGCAAACGGTTTTCAAGACCGCCTCGTTATGACCACTTCGATAACTCTCCCTATGAAACTCTAAATATCCTTTCACAACGCTTTGGATACGGAATATATTGTATCACATTTTTTCGGAAATGTCAAGATGAAAATTTTCCGAAAAAGTATTTCTATCAATAATATAAAAATTTTCTGAAAAAACTACCGGCGGAAGCATTTCCGCCGGTAATTTGGTTTTTTCTTCGGTTCCTTCTTTTTCTTTTAGTTCTGAACTTTGTCCTTGACCACAACGTCGTGGGCGCCGCCTTCCACGATGGAGACGGAGCTGACCAAGGTCAGTTTTGCTTTTTCCTGCAATTCGGGAATGGAAAGCGCACCGCAGTTGCACATGGTAGAACGGATCTTACTCAGGGTAATACCCACGTTATCGTGGAGCAGACCTGCATAGGGAACGTAGCAGTCGACCCCTTCCACAAAGGACAGTTTAGCGGCACCGCCTAAGTCGTATCTCTGCCAGTTGCGGGCGCGGGCAGAACCTTCGCCCCAATATTCTTTCATGTAGTTTCCGTTGACCATGACTTTGTTGGTGGGAGATTCTTCAAAGCGGGAGAAATAGCGTCCCAGCATACAGAAGTCTGCGCCCATAGCAAGGGCAAGGGTTATGTGGTAATCGTGAACGATACCGCCGTCGGAGCAGATGGGAATGTAAATGCCGGTTTCTTCAAAATATTCGTCCCGTGCCTTGGCAACTTCGATGACCGCGGTGGCTTGTCCTCGGCCGATGCCCTTAGTCTCCCGGGTGATACAGATAGAACCGCCGCCGATTCCGATTTTAATGAAGTCTGCACCGGCTTCGGCGAGGAAGCGGAATCCGTCCCGGTCAACGACGTTTCCGGCACCGACTTTGACGGAGTCGCCGTATTTTTCCCGAATGAATTTGATGGTACGGCTCTGCCATTCGGTAAATCCTTCGGAAGAGTCGATACAAAGAACGTCAACCCCGGCTTCTACCAAAGCAGGAACCCGTTCTGCATAGTCCCGGGTGTTGATTCCCGCACCCACCACGTAACGCTTTTGCGAGTCCAGCAATTCCATGGGGTTTTCTTTATGCTGTTCATAGTCCTTACGGAATACGAAAGAAATCAGTTTTCCGTCAGAAGAAAGAATGGGCAAAGAATTCAGTTTGTGCTCCCAAATAATATCGTTGGCTTCCTTCAAAGTGGTGCCTTCGGGGGCAGTAATCAGTTTTTCCAACGGAGTCATGAAGGTTTCCACTTTCTCATCGGGGGACATGCGGCTGACACGGTAATCCCGACCGGTGACGATCCCGACCAACTTCCCGTTTGAAGTCCCGTCTTCGGTAACGGCGATGGTGGAATGACCCTGCCGTTCCTTTAATTCCAATACGTCTGCCAAGGTCTGGTCGGGACGGATATTGGAGTCAGAAGAAACGAACCCTGCTTTATATCCTTTCACCCGGCGAACCATGGCGGCTTCGTCTTCAATGGTCTGCGACCCGTAAATGAAGGCTACGCCCCCTTCTTTTGCCAGGGCAATTGCCATTTTATCATCGGAAACCGACTGCATGATGGCGGAGACCAGAGGGATATTCATGGTGATCGCGGGTTGTTCTCCTTTACGGAATTTAACCAACGGCGTTTTCAGGGAAACGTTAGCAGGAATATGTTCAGCACCGGAATAACCGGGAACCAACAAGTATTCACTGAACGTATGAGAACATTCTTCGTAGTAGTAAGCCATAGTGAATTCTTCTCCTTTTACATGATATAAAGAATGAAATTTTACACAAGATTATTGGATCACTGAAACTTTATTCTTTTCCAATTCTTTCATAACCTCGTCTGCAATCTTACTTCCCTTACAGTTTACCGACCGCAGGCGGGTACAGTTCAGAAGAGGCGAGAAATCCGTAACGTAATTGTTGCTGACGTTGAGGACGTTCAGTTGATACATCAGAGCCACCGCCCCGATCTCGTTCAGAAGATTTCCCGAAACGTCCAGCATTTCCAAAGACGAAAGCATGACCATGGTGGTCAGATTGCTGATATTGCAGTTTGCGGCGTAAAGGTTCTTCAGCTTAGACTGTGACAAGGGGGTAAAATCCCGAACCGTCGTACCGGATACGTTCAAGGTGGTCAACGCAGACATTTCCGACAAAGGTTCAATGGAAGAGATCTTCGTATCGGCGGCAGAAAGATTGCTCAATGCCGTCAATTCCTTCAGATCTGCCAAAGAACTGATTTCGTTTCCGCTGACGTCCAACGTTTCCAACCGAGAGCAGCCTGCTAAGGGAACGAGAGAGGTAAATAGATTCGACGCCACGTTCAGATCGGTCAGCGCCGAACAGGTGGACAGCGGCGAAATATCCGTAATTAAGTTGTTGGATACATTCAAGGACGAAAGGGTTTTGTGGTTGGAAAGCCACGCCGCAGACGTCAGGGCATTTCCCGAAAGGTCCAATTTGCGCAAAATGGAAAGCCGGGCAAGGGAAGGCACGGTTTTAATCTGATTGCCCGATGCGTCCAATTCCGTCAAAGAAAGCATGGAAGAGATCGGTGCAAGGGTGGTCAACCCATTGTTTTGAACCGATAAGGAAGACAACCAGATGATGTTGCAGATCTGAGAAAATTTCCCGTCGGTCAAATTGCAGCCGTCCAAAGACAGCGACTGCAGCTGGGTCAGCCGGCGCAAAGGATCAAAGGACGAAATCTCTTTCTCTCCGTTGAGATTGACGGTCTTCAGATTCGCCATTTCCAAAAGATCGTCCAAGGTGGTGATGCTCCCTTTGATTCCGGCGGCGGCTCCCGCCACACAATCCAGCGTCGTAACCGATTCCAGATCTTTATAATAGATCGTGCCGGATTTTTTATCCAAAACCAAGCGGACCAGATTTTCCACTTTGGAGTCTTTGAACTGGTATTTGGTACGTTCGTTGTAGACGCGGTAAGAAACGTCGTATTCCGTACCGGGCATTCCCGCATCGTTAATAGCAACGGCGCGGATATTTACCGTACCTTTTTCCACCTTAATCGTTTCGCCCTCGCTGTAAACGGTGGAATTCCGGTTGGGGGCAGTCCCGTCGGTGGTATAATATACGGTGGTATCTTTCGGAATCGTCAGCGTCACGTTCAAAGCAGAGGTAAACGTCCCGGGAAGGGGGCTAGACGTAATGGCGCCGGGGCGTTCCGCATTGAGTTTCACGACGATATAGGTGGCTGTGATGCTGTCCAAATAATCCAGTGCCTCGGACACCCGATTTTGTTCCGTGAGCAGATAGACCATCTGACGGTAATATTCTTCATAGCGGGGTTGAAGACTTAATCCCTCGTTGAGAAGGGATTCCGCTTCTGCGTAATTCCCCTGTGCCCGATGGATCAAAACCGATTGCAAACGGGCATTCAGATCTTCCGGAGCGATCTCAAGACATTTTTCATAACACTCCAAAGCCCGCTTCAGGTCGTTTTGTTCCTGGGCAGCGAGCCCTTGCTGATAATACTTTTCCGCACGCCCGAACGCGTTGGGGTCTTCGTGATACACGAACCAAACCACGCCGATCAATCCAAAGATAATAAAGAACACGGAAAAAGCGTAGAAGAACCGCCGGAAATAATGCCGTTTAATAGGCACGGAATCGGAGGGCTCCGGTTTTGATTTCCGTTTTTTGCATGGTTTGGAAGATCCTGCCCGGTTCGACGCAGGCCGGAATTTTCCCAAAACGTCTGTATTCTTTAATTTTCGTTTCAGTTTCGTCCAGTTGCTCGACATCCGTCGTCACCTCCGGAATTACTTACGGTTGTTAAGGGGTACGTAAAGGTGTTTGCCTCCAATAAATTTGTATGCAGGACGGATTACCTTCGAGCCGGAAGAGAGTTCTTCCACCCGATGTGAGCACCACCCGGCGACCCGGGCAATGGTAAAGAGCGGCGTATACAGTTCCGTCGGGATCCCCAGCATGCGATAGATGAAGCCGGAATACAAGTCCACGTTGGCACATATAATTCTATCGACCCCGCGGACTTCCGCAAAGGCGGAAGGAGCCAGTTTTTCCACCAAGGAAATGAGGTTGAATTCGTCTTCCATTCCCTTGATCCGCGCCAGATTTCCGGCACGTTGCTTCAACGCCACCGCCCGGGGATCGGACAAGGTATAGACGGCGTGTCCCATTCCGTAGATCAATCCGCTTCCGTCTCCCGCTTCCTTCCGCAGGATTTTGCAAAGGTATTCCTGGACTTCCCGTTCGTCGGTCCAGTCGGAGACGTTGGCTTTGATGTCTTCCATCATACGGCAGACCTGCAGATTCGCACCGCCGTGGCGGGGACCCTTCAACGAACCGATGGCGGCAGAGATGGCGGCGTAAGTATCGGTGCCGGTGGAAGAAAGAACCCGGGTGGAAAAGGCAGAGTTGTTGCCGGCGCCGTGTTCTGCGTGCAGGATCAGACAAGCATCGAGAAGATGGGCTTCTTCCGGCGTAAATTTCTGATCGGGACGTAAAATATGCAGGAAATTTTCCGCCGTTCCGTAATTGTCGCAGGGAAGATGCAGATACATACTCTCCCGATCGTAATGACGTTTTTTGACCTGATACGCCTGGACTGCAATAATAGGAAGCCGGGCAATGAGCATCAGTGCCTGCCGCAACAGATTCTGCAAAGAAATATCGTCGGGATTGTCGTCGTAAGAATACATTGCCAAAACCGACCGCGCCATTTTATTCATTACGTCCCGGGAAGGGGCTTTGATGATCATATCTTCCGTAAAATGGTCCGGCAATTCCCGAAGGGAAACCAGCAGGGACTTGAATTCCTCCAGTTCGGCGGGAGAAGGCAATTTCCCCATCAAAAGCAGATAAACCACTTCTTCAAATCCGAAACGGTTTTCCGCGTCGTACCCCTTCAAAAGGGAATTGACGTCGATCCCCCGGTAGATCAACTGACCGGGAGAGGGGATCCGGTCGCCGTCTTCGATGACGTAACCTCGGACGGAACAGATGCGGGTAGCACCTGCCATAACTCCGGAACCGTCCGGCTCCCGAAGACCCCGCTTGATCTTATAGTTTTCATAGACGTGGGGATCGATAAAATTGGTCGCACGGTAATCTTCACACAGTCGACCGATCACGAGATCCTTTTCACTTTGGGTCTCAAACACGAGAACGCACCTCCAAAACATTCGTAGTTATCAAAACGTTCAACACAGGGAAATTGAACGCGGAGACAGTATAGGGTACAATATCTCATTATAGAAATTATATTATCGTATATTATATCACATTTTTTTTGATTCGTCAAGTGATTCGGAGGAATTTTATGCGCTCTTTTCTTACTTTTTTATCACTCTTCACTCTTTTGTTCTTTCTTGCTCCCATTCTGTGTCTGGGAATTTCTCCCCCCGCAGATTCTGAATCGCCGGATCTTTTTTTCCCGGAACAGATTATGCGGAACGGCGTTCCGGTTTCTTCCGGGGATCTGATCTTAGGGGCGGTGGGGGCAATGGACGTGCGTGGATATCAGCCGGAAGCCGTCAAGGCCGCCGTCGTAGTCGCCGCCACGAATCTGATGGATCTTTACCGGGAAACCGGCACCGGGGACGGACTTTCCGTCGTTACGGCAGAGGAGGCAAAGGCGGCTTGGGGCGATTATTGGTTTTCTCAATACTGGGTCCAAATGCAACAGGCAGTCGAAGAAACGTGGGGGGAATTTCTCACAAAAGACGGCGTTTTATATGCCGGAGCCGAGGTCTTTCCGATTTCTTGGGGAAAAACCGAATTGGGAGTAGAATGTCCTTTTGACGAGACCGGCAACGCCTACGAATCCACGGTAACCGTTCCCTTGGAAGACTTTATCTCAGTTTTTCCTCATTACGGTTCCTCTTTTTACGTGAAAAATGCCCAAAGCGGCCGGGTAGAAACGGTCACTTCGGGCAATACGGTGCTGACGGGAATCGAAATGATGAAACGGTTCGCGCTCCCTTCTCCGGCATTTACCGTCAGAATTACGTCAACTGCCGTAACCTTCCGGTGCCGGGGGCAGGGCGACGGGGTAGGAATGTCTTTGTACGGAGCCAACGAAATGGCAAAACGAGGCTCCGATTATCGGGAAATCCTCAAAACCTTTTATCCCGATACGGAAATTCAGGAGGCAAATCGGGAATTGGGGTCTAAATAAACGCCGTCCCGCAAGAGAGCAAAATGAAGGTGATTCCCCTCTAAACACTCGCTGTCGGCAGAAACTCCGGTCAACCCCAAAAGATCTCCTTGCTTGACTTCCTGCCCTTCGATGACCTTAGCATCTCCGGACAAGGATTGATAAATCGACAGCGTATCGTCGGCGTGACGGATCTCCACCATCAGCCCCATCAGTTCCGAGGTGTATACGTTTTCCACGATTCCGTCGGCGACGGCGTAAACTTCCACTTCCCCTTCGGTCAGAAAATCAATGCCCTGATGCACCCGCCAATCGTTCATGGTTTCGGAAAAAACCGGAACGGTCAAGGAAAAATCCGTTCCCACCGTACCGGAAACAGGCAAAATCATCGCCACGTCTTCCACCTGTTCCTGATCGTCGACCGGGGCGTTGACGGCGCTGTCGGAATCGGGATTGCTCCCCGAATCCGAATCGGTGACGGAAGATACGGGATCGGTGACGGAAGAAACAAGGGACGAGGTATCGGTAGGCAGAGAAACCTCCTGCTCCCCTTCTCCCGGGGAAAACAAAAGTGCCGCCACGCACAACACCACGAGGACCGTTCCCCCGATGATCAGATAAAATCCGCTTCCCTTGGTCAGACCGGATAGAAAACTTTTGCTGTTTCGATAAAATTTACTCATAACGGACGCTCCTTTATGGAAGATTCTTGCTCCTATTTTCCCCCTGTTTTTCGGAAAATATACAAAAATCCTTGACAGATGAAAAAAAACAGGATATAATAGAAGCAGTTGATAAAAGGAGATTTCCCTATGAGCCGATTGCAACGAACCGAACTTCTCATCGGAACAGAAAACATCAAAATATTGGAACATTCCCACGTCGCCGTTTTCGGACTCGGCGGGGTGGGCGGGTACGCCGTGGAAGGATTGGTGCGTGCCGGCATCGGAGAGATCACGCTGATCGATTGCGACGTTTTTTCTGAAACCAACTTAAACCGGCAGCTCTACGCCACCGTCGAAACGGTTGGAAGACCGAAGACCGAAGTCACAAAAGAACGTATCACCGCCGTCGCTCCCGAATGTAAGGTTCATACGATAGACTTGTTCTACACCCCGGAAAACGCAGATCAAATCGACCTTTCCCAATTTGATTATATCATCGACGCCATTGACACCATGACCTCGAAAATTCATCTGATCTGCCGGGCAAAGGAAGAAAATATCCCCATCATTTCTTCCATGGGGACGGGAAACAAAACCGACCCTACAAAATTGAAGGTCACCGACCTATACAAAACCCAAGGCTGCCCCATGGCACGGATTCTCCGCCGGGAATTGAAACAACGCAATGTCTCCAAGCTTAAGGTGGTCTATTCGGAAGAAGAACCGAAAAAAGCCGTCGTCCCCGACGAATCTTCTACCCGCCACGCCCCGGGAAGCATCGTCTTTGTACCCGCCTGCGCCGGACTGATTCTCGCCAGCGAGACGGTGAAGGATTTGATCGTAGCAAACAAATAAATTCACTGAACAAAAAGCAACCCAATCCGCCACTTCGTGGTTCCCCTTCCCCTTACCGGGGGAAGGCTTTTTTTGTGCAAACATGATTTATTTTGCAAAATTCGAGAGATCAGCCCCCCCCGAATTCCGCAACAACAAAATATTCGTGCACTCATTTGCCTTTCCCCGGCAGGGGAAGGAGGATTGCCTAAGATATGACCGATGAGGTTGTAACACGACTGAGATATTTCATTCCCCATTTTTCGACAAGTATTGACAATCCAAGGATAAAATGGTATAATATTTTTGCTACACAATAGAATATATCTCGTTCATGGGAAAATACTTTGATAAAAAGTGTTTTCTCCCTTCTCGTTATATTACCATGAATGAGATCTATTGTGTAGCAACAATAAGGGATATACACTTTTTAGTGCAGCCCTTGTTGGCTGCACTTTTTTTGTGCAAAAATCCCCTCGCGAAAATTACAAAGGCTGTAAAAAAACAAAAGGAGAAAACATCATGGAAGAAAAAAACCTGGTCCAAAAGCTGTTTGCAAAAATTCTTGACATTTTCAAAGGAATGAAATGGCAAACAATTCTCATTTTTGCCTTGTCATTGGTTGTCTTGGTGGGAATCGCAGGATTCATCATCAGCGCAACGAACAAAGAAGGGCAACTAACCACAGTTTCCGAATCCTCTCTCAAGGAAGTTTTGGAAATCAGCGAATTAGGAACTGCAGAATACACCTACAATGCCATCGCCGAATGCAAAACCGATAATGGAAAAAAGACAAAATATTACGTCGCCTACGAAGGAATCGTTAGCGCTGGAATTGATTTTAATAAAATTACTTTTGACATCAACGAGGATTCAAAAGAAATTAAAATCGTAGTTCCCGCCGTAGAGATTCAAAATCGCAAAGTGGTAATGGGCAGTATGGAGTTTATCTTTGTCAAAGAAAAATACGATACGGAAACCGTTTCGCAAGAAGCGTATCAACTTTGCATAAACGATTTGAAGCAACGGACGGAAAAAGATACCATAATCACCGATGCGGCAAAAATCAACGCCATTTCCATCGTTGAAGCCCTATTCAAACCTTGGCTAAATGCGGTTGACAGTGAATACAAACTTGAAGTCGTTTACGGAGGTTAAAAAAAATGAAAAAAATTATTCCGTTTATTATATTGGTTCTCTTACCCATTATCCTTTTGTGCGGTTGCAAAAAGGAGCAACCGATTCAAGAACCGGACATTCTGCAAATACGTTCCATCTGCAACCTTGCAACGTTGGAGTGCCGTTATCACAATGTAGCAAAATCGGAAAAGAAAGCCGGCGAAGGACTTGCCCATTGGGGTGAAGTTGATCGTAAATTCTGGGTAGAATACACCGGAATTGCGAAAATTGGCATCGATATGGAAAAGGTTGAAATTCAAATCAATGATAATCAAGTAAGAGTCACACTCCCGGAAGCGAAAATTTTAAGCACCGGAATTGACGAGAGAGATCTGAACGAAAACTCCTACATCTTTTCCGGAGATGCGTTTTTTAACAAAAACAAAATCACCGTAGAAGATCAACTATCCGCAATCAACAATGCACAAGAAGAAATGAAGAAAACCGTTAACGAAAATAAAGGATTGCTGACTGCCGCACAAGAACGGGCAAAAAGCCTGATCGAAAATTACATAAACAAGATGGGCGAATTGTCCGGCATTGAATATCAAATTGAATGGGTAACAATTAAAGAATAAGAGCGAGAAATAATTTAATATTTACCCAAGGCTTTCCCATAGAAAATAACTCCGTGAACCAACGATTCACGGAGTTATTTTTATTTTTTATACTCGATTAAATCAGAGATATCACAGGAAAGGGCCTCGCAAATCCGGTCAAGAACGTAACTGTCGTATCGCACGACCTTATTCTTGTAATAATTATCAATAATCTGAAACCGAATTCCGGTTCTCTTTGCAACTTCGTATCGGGTAATGCCTCGACGATCCAAATATTCCTTCACAGTTAACCGAATCATGTTACCACTTCCTCTCAAGATATATTTTAATAAATATATCCCCTCTTGACAATTCCCACATTTAGGTATATACTTATATAAGTATATGTATAAGGAGTGGTATTTATAAAATTGCTAATTGCCGGTTCGAGAACCATCGAAAACTTTAATCTATCAGAATTCGTGCCCAAAGAAACAGAACTCATCATCAGCGGCGGAGCCAGCGGAATTGATTCTTTAGCAGAGTGCTTTGCCGACCAACAAAGAATTTCAAAACTAATTTTGCGTCCAAAATACGATCAATATGGAAGATCTGCACCTCTGAAACGAAATGAACAAATGGTGAATTTAGCAGACGAAATTCTCGTTATATGGGACGGAAAATCCCGTGGAGCAAAATATACAATAGACTATGCAAAGAAAACAAAAAAGCCCCTGACGATCATTATTTATCCATAACATACGCCGTCCTTTCGGACGGCGTTGATTCTTTATTGAAGTTCGGGGTGGAAGTCTTCGGCGGAGATTGTATCGAGAAGGATTTGGGGCGTGACGGTATCTTCGTGGCTGACGGCGACGGTCTTCGCCGTCAGATCAACGGTGATTTCTCCCACGCCGTCGATGGCGGAAAGGGCGGTGCGAATGGCTTTTTCACAATGTCCGCACATCATATCGGGAACGATTAAGGTCGTGGTTTTCATGGTTTTATTCTCCTTTTTGATTTGAATTTCACAAGAATCGGTACAGGCACATTGAGGAAACGTCAGCTTCAGCCGGTTGAGGCGCAGGGCGTTTCCTACCACGCAGACCGAAGACAGAGACATGGCGGCAGCCCCGATCATAGGGTTCAGGAGCGGACCGTCGAACAAGGTCAAAAGTCCTGCCGCCGCGGGGATTCCGGCGGTGTTATAAGCAAATGCCCAGAAGAGATTCTGCTTGATATTCCGCATGGTTGCCCGGGAAAGTTTGATCGCGGAAACAACGCCCCGGGGATCGTTTTTCATCAAAACCAAGTCTGCAGAATCAATGGCAATATCGGTCCCGGAACCAATGGCAATCCCGATATCCGCTTCCGCCAGCGCGGGGGCGTCGTTGATTCCGTCGCCTACCATCGCAACGGTTCTTCCGGATTCTTTTAACTTGCGGATCACGGCGTGTTTTTCTTGGGGCAACACTTCCGCTTCCACTTCGTCGATCCCCAGGCGAGCGGCGACGGCAAGGGCGGTGGCGCGCCGGTCTCCGGTGAGCATGACTACTTTCAACCCTTCTTTTTTCAACAACGATACCGCTTCGGTACTTTCGGGGCGTTCCTTATCCGCAAGGGCAATTACCCCTAAGATTTCGGAATTTTTCGCCACGAATACGGGAGTTTTTCCTTCCGATGCACACCGCTCTGCGGCGGTGGCAACTGTGGGGGAAAGGGTTAACAATTCATTCATTAATTTGGAGTTTCCGATGCGGATCTGCTGACCGTCTACCGTTGATTCCACGCCGAATCCGCTGAGTGCTTCAAAGGACGAAGGCTCCTTCAAGGGGAGATGCCGTTCTTCCGCGGCACGGACGATTCCGGAAGCCAGGGGGTGCTCTGAGGATTTCTCAGCGCAGGCGGCGAAATACAGTAAGGTGTTTTCGTCTTGCCCCTTTTCGGGAATCAAATCGGTGACTTGGGGGTGTCCTTCGGTCAACGTTCCGGTCTTGTCAAAAACTACCGTATCCACGGCGTGGGTCTTTTCTAAAATGTCTCCGCCCTTGATCAAGATTCCGTTGGACGCTCCCTTTCCTGTACCGACCAGAATGGCAGTTGGTGTTGCCAATCCCAAGGCGCAGGGGCAGGCGATGACCAAAACGGAAACGAAAATATTCAGTACGAATTCCGGATCCTTTCCGGCAAGACCCCAAACAAGAGACGAGATCAAGGCAATTCCCAAAACCACCGGCACGAAAATTCCGGAAATCTGATCTGCTAACCGAGCCACCGGGGCTTTGTTTCCTTGGGCGTCTTCCACCAAGCGGATCACCCCGGATAAAACCGTTTCCCCTCCGGTTTTTGTGACGGTCAGGCGCAACTCTCCGTTGGTATTGACCGTGGCTGCCCAGACCGGATCTCCGGGATTTTTTTCTGCCGGAACGGATTCCCCGGTCAGCATGGATTCGGCCCCCGCCGCAGAACCGGAAAGCACCGTGCCGTCGGCAGGAATCCGTCCTCCGGGGCGGACGACTGCAATCTGTCCGGGGTGAAGGTCTTCAATGGGGATCTCCACGATCTTGCCTTCCGTTTCCACGAAGGCAGTCTGCGGCGCTAAGGCGGTCAGGGCGCGGATCGCCGCAAAGGTCTTCTTTTTCGACCGGGCTTCCATGGTTTTTCCCAAGGTCACCAAGGTCAGGATCACGCCCACCGATTCAAAATACAGTCCGTGATGGACGGCATGCGGATCTCCTTGCAATATCCGAAGGAGAGCCCAGACGCTTGCAAAGAATCCCGCCAGCGTCCCCAACGCTACGAGACTGTTCATATCCGGGTGCCCCCGAAACAGCGCAGGGATTCCTTTGCGATAGAAAGATTCTCCGATGATCATGCAGGGTAACGTAAGACATAACTGCACGACGGCGTATCCCGCGGGATTTCCGTCAGGGGAAAGGAAGGACGGTACCCACAATCCGATCATGGGGCCCATGGCAAGGTAAAACAATGGAATGGCGAAAATTGCGGATAAGATCAACCGTAGTTTTAAGGTGTCTTTTCCCGGTTTCGCTTCTTCTTCTGCCCGGATTCCGTATCCTGCCTTGCGTACGGCGGAAAACAGCGTTTCTTCCGTTGCGGTTCCCAAATCCACCGTCAGTTTTCCGGTGGCAAGATTCACCGAAGCCGAACCGATTCCCTTCACCGCCCCGGCGGCTTTTTCCACCCGGGCGGAACATGCGGCACAGGACATTCCGGTGACGGTATAGGTCTTCTTCATAGAAATTCCTCGTAGTTTTGCTTTTTTTTGATATGAAATGGATTTCCTTTTCCTTATTATACCATATCCAAAGAAAAAATACAAGTGCAAACTCCCGTTTTTCATAAAAAGTTAGCAGTTGCTAACAGATCCAAAAAAACAGCCCCCGGAGTCCCCGGAGGCAGAAAAACCGTCTTTTTTAATATAAGAATTTCAAGCGATAAGGAATCTGCGGAACGACCGTTGATTTATGCGTTGAAACGATTGCTTGAAGCGGCTTCAAAGTTTATAAAATCGTTCCCCGGGGGAATCCCCGGGGAACGTACAGAACGTTATTTGATACGTGATTGAAGGTTCTTTTCTCCAACGATTGACAGAGCGCCGGAATTTATGTTTTTTGCCTTGTTTTTTCAGAACATCATATATTCCATAAACAAATTGGAAAATTCCGGGTCTGCAGAAAGATCTACGTATTTCGCACCGTTTAGATTCGGAAGCGTCGGATTTCCGGCGTATTTCACCGTACCCAGAAGGCTTGCGTTATTGATCCCTTTTACTTTATCCGCGAGTTCTTTTGGAATCATTCCTACGTATGCGGCGTTTTCCACTTTTAATCCCGCAGAAAAGCCGCCGGCAATATACAACCCTTCCACGTCGTCAAAGGAAATTCCCGCCCGGTGGAGCAGACATTCCATGGCGGCGCGAATGGCGGATTTTGCCAGTTGAAATTCACGGATATCCTGTCCGGTCAAGGAAACTTCTCCGCTGACCGGCAGGGGGTCTTCTTCCAAAAATCCCGTTTCGTCAATATCACCCCGGCGTACTCCTTCGGTGATGGTATCGATCAGACCCGTGGCGCACAATCCTTTTGCTTCTCCGCCTCCGATGACGGTAATTTCCCCTTCGGGGGAATAGGCGCAAATTGCCCCTTCGGAAGCGCTCATACCGCAGGAAATGTTCGCCCCTTCAAAACAAGGGCCCGCGGCGGCGGCGGTGCATAAGATTTTATCGCCGTTAAACAGCGCAACTTCTGCGTTTGTGCCAAGGTCAAGTAAAATGCGGTATTTTTCTTCCGGCAATCCCACGTAATGGATCCCGGCAACGATATCTGCCCCCACGTAAGCGGAGATGCCGGGCAGAGATACGATATTTCTGATGGCGGAAAATCCGAGCAAAGCCCCGGGACTTTCCTTCCTTTCTAAAAATACCGGTGCATATGGAGCAACTCCAAGGGAAGAGCAGTCTACTCCGAAAAACAGATGCAGCATGGTGGTATTTCCGGAGACGTACATGGTTTCGATCCCATTTAATCCAAACAGGGAGAGCAGGGAAGACACCATGCCGTGAAGCTGGTTCAATAATACCTTTTGCAGATCTTCCGCGCCGTTTTTCATGCAATGTTCGATGCGGGAGATAACGTCCGCTCCGAAGGCACGCTGGGGATTGGGGGCGGTGACGGTACGAATGATCTTCCGTTCGTCCAAAGAGACCAAAGCCAGGGCGAGGGTGGTCGTACCGATGTCCAGGCAAAGGCAGACGTTTTCGGTCAGCCGTTGGGTTTCTTCTCCGCCGGTTACGGTAGCAATCTGTTCCCGGTCGGGCAAAACCACCTTCGCATCTTCGGTCAGCGTCGTACGGCACGCCAGAACCGGCTCGCCGTTGCAAAGCACCGTACATTTTTTACAGGTTCCTCTGCCTCCGCAGGGGTGGGGCACGAAATAGCCATGTTCCGCTAAAAGGTCGCTCAGAAGAAGCGGCCCTTCAAAGGAAATTTTTTTGCTTTTCCCCTGCTGCGTAACGGTCAAAATTGACATGGTCATTCCTCCCGAAACAGCACGATGCCGAAATAGGTGACGGTGTTTGCTCCGTTAATGTATTTCATAGACGTGCTTTTAACCGTTGCACTGACGTTGATTCCGTATCCCTCCAAGGAAGAAAGTGCCTTTTCGGGGAAACGGCAGGGCTCTCCTTTGACTTTTGCGCAGGGAGAACAAACTCCGCAGCCGCCTACGGAAAGGTGCAGGAAATTTCCAAATCCCTCTTCTTTCAGAAGGCGATCCAGTTTTCTGCTTTTTTCTCCGTGGTTTTTCCTGGCTTCGATCATACCTTCAAAATCAAAACTGTCTTCCAGTTCCGCAATGGTTTGATACAGCAATCCTTTGGAATAGGAGCGGACTTCGTCGATCAATGCTTCTATTTCTCCGATATCCGGCGGACACATCCAGCATTTTCCGTAAACGCCGCAGGCGTTGGATTTACACTGTTCCCGAAAGATCTTGTCGCAAACGATTTGGGTTCCGTCGATGATCTCTGCGTTGGAAAATTCCACGGATCTTGCAAGAGAAATCAATTTATTTTCCATAGAATTCCTCAACGGCATCGAAGAATGCCTCCAGATTTGCCCAAGGAGTCATGGGCGGAATATCACAACCGGAAGATACGACGAAATTATCGTATCCGGCACAGTTGTTCAGCAGTTCCAGAGTCTTTTCCCGAACGATTTCGGGGGTTCCCATACGGAGAACTCCCGCAGGATCAACGTTGCCCATAACGGGAATGTCTTTCGGGAATTGATCCAGCATATCTCTCATGTCAACGGAGTTGCCGAAATGATAGGCGGCAGCCCCGATGGACAATAAAGAATCCGTCATTTTCGGCACATTGTCGCCACAGTTGTGGTAGACCATCAGGAAAGAATCGTCCTGCACCGCGTCGGTAATTCTCTTGACGTAGGGAGAAGAAAATTCTTCTTCC
>JAZNDV010000111.1:0-7641 GCA_045588285.1 Eubacteriales bacterium | reverse complement strand
TGTAAAAAAGGAAGACGCTCAAAACGGAAGGTAGATTGTGTTGGTCTCCGAGGGCGCGTACCGTGTGTACGTAACCGAGGAACCGACACAAAAAACAAAAAAGAGACCGAAAAAGGTCTCTTTTCTTTGTTTGGGATACCGACGTTTTGACCGTCTTGGTCAAATTAGTCTGCAGAGTAGGGAAGAAGTCCCAACTGACGAGCACGTTTGATGGCTTCGGTCAGCGCTCTCTGATGGTAAGCACAAGTAGCGGTGACACGACGGGGCAGAATTTTGCCTCTTTCGCTCATGAACTTGCGCAGTTTTGCAACATCCTTATAGTCGATGGTGCAGTTGGGGTCAGCACAGAACTGGCAGACCTTTTTGCGGGGCTTTCTCTTGAAATCCCGGGGGGCTCTTTCGGCACGTTCTGCGGGAGCAGCGGCGGGAGCCTGAACGGGTGCAGTCGTATTATTTTCCATGATGGAAATCTCCTTTCGTAAAATAAAAATCGCTTCTCAACTTCTGATCAGAAGGGAAGTTCCGCGTCGTTTCCGTCTACGTCTTTAATGTCGGAGAAAAAGTCGGAATTCGATGCGTTGGAGAAGCCTTCCCGGTCGCCGGCTGCGGGTGCAACGGCAGGGGCGGAGCCGGAATCCCGGTTTTTGGATTCGCCGAACTGCAATTCGTCGACGATGACCCGGGTGGTGCGCCGATTGTGGCCTTCCTTATCCTTCCATTGGTCGACCTGGATATTCCCGAAGACGATGATGGAAGAACCTTTGCGGAAGTATTTGCTCAAAAAATCAGCGCTGCGGCTGAAGGCGGTGCAGTCGATAAAGTCAACGTTCTGCTGACCTTCTTTTGCATAGCGGCGATTCACGGCAACGGTGAACTGCACGATGGAGACGTTATTTGCAGAGGTTTTCAGTTCAGGATCTGCGGTGAGTCGGCCCATGAGGATCACTTTGTTAATATTCATGCGGGAATCGCTCCTTTCGGAATCTTGTTTTCGTGTGCTTATTTGTCGGTTCTCACAACGAGAGAACGAAGCACGCCTTCCGTGATGCGGTAATTACGCTCCAGTTCTTTGGGGAACGTGACGTCCGCGGTGAAGTTGATGAGAACGTAGTAGGCTTCGGTTTCGTAATTAACGGCGTAAGCCATTCTCTTCTTTCCCCAAACGTCCACGTTGTCGATGGTTGCGCCGTTGTCGGTCATCAATTTCTTGAATTTTTCCACGGCACCGTTGAGGGCTTCTTCATCAGCGTAGGTCTTGACACTGAGCGCGAATACGGTTTCGTACTTGGCAGTCATTCTTTCATACCTCCTTATGGACTCGGCGGTAAAACGCCTGTAAGGCCCACGGTCTTTTCCATGGGCAAGGAAACAGACCGACGGACTTTTTCCGTCAGTACCGAGTATTATACCTTATTTTTCTCGGAATGTCAAGATAGTTCATAAAAATTTCGGATTTCCCTTCCTATTGCCGTTGCGGAAGGGGCGGGGGCGGTTTTTGGTGGATTTTCTGCTGTAAAATACGCGAATCTTACGAAAAAAGTTTCAAAAAGGTCTTGACTGGATAAAACCGATTGTGCTATAATTAAGATATAATTAACGCGCGTTACGGTTTCGGAACTGCTCCCTTCGCATCAGAACGCCGTTGTTTTACAACCGCAAGGAAATTCGTCCAAGGAGGACACGCACATGAATGGCAAAAGAAAACTTTCTCACCGATTCGTAAGCATCGCCCTTTTGATTGCGATGCTGCTTACGTATTTCCCTCTTTCTACCATGGCGGCAGATCCGATCTCCACCGTGGCAGATCCCCAGACGTTGACCCGTCCCGAAACCATTTACGGGGACAATACCGTCAACGCCGGAAAGATCACCGTGGGGAAATCGGTCAGCAATGAGGACATTACCGTCAACGGACAGAAGATCACCCTTGACGGAAAGCAGAATTTCCTTGTCACGATTTCCCAGTCTGCTCAGGTCATGGGGCTGACCTCGGAGAGCGGCGTTCCGGTGGACGTGGTCTTCGTTTTGGATACCTCCGGATCAATGGATGATAACGGCAGGGCGGAGACGATGGTGACTGCCGCCAACTCTGCAATTAAGACCCTGCTTGAGGCAAGCGATCAGAACCGTGTAGGGGTCGTCGCTTTTTCCAGTGAAGGGGACGGCGGCGGAACCAGCAACGGAGCGGCTGCTAGCGTCCTGTCTTCTTTGGCGCACTATAACGACGCTGCGGCGGAAAATCACCTGCAATGGGTCAATTCCAGCGGAACGGTATCCAATAACGGCGGATATATCGCCGGCAGAGATTCCGTTACCGTTACCACCGGCAGCGGATTCTGGCAGCAGACCCGGACGGTGAACGCTTACCGCAACGGGAAGAACGGCGGAACCAATATTCAGGCAGGCATTATAGCCGGAGCAAAAATGCTCACCTCTGCAACCAACACCACTTATACGGATCCGAATACCGGAAACACTCTTACCCGGATTCCGTTTTTGATCGTTTTATCCGACGGACAACCCACCTATACTTACGACGACGAAACTTGGTACGATCCTACCCTGACCGGGTGGAATGCGGCAGAGGAACGGGGCCCCGGCAGCGGAGCTTACGAAGGAAACGGTTTTCTTGCCGCAATGACCGCAGCCTATTACAAAGGCAAGATCACGGAACATTATTACGGTGAAAACGCAAGTTCCAACAACCGTTGTTACGTTTACACTATGGGCGTGGAGTTGGGCAGTCTGTCCGGGGACGAGAAAAATCTGGCGCAGATCACCCTCGACCCCAAGACCTATACCTCCGGGGATTACGCCGCCGCCAACGCCGACAGCTATTGGAATTACGGCAACACTGCCAACGACAACTATAAAAACGCTTCCTACGGCTGGAAAACGGCGTGGGAATCCTACGCGGCTGGAAACTCTTTCAGCGTCCGCATCAACGGGTCCGGCTCGACGTATACCTTTACCTCCGACAGTATCGAAGATTCTAAGAAGTACGTCAGCAGTATTTCCTATAACGACGAATATTACGACGCTTCCGACGTCAGCGAGATGGAGAAGGTCTTCACCGAAATGGTGACAACCATTCAGAAAAAAGCCATTTCCGTCCCCACCAAAGTTACCACCGGGGACCACAACTTCGACGGGTACATTACCTTTACCGACCCCCTCGGTGCGTACATGGAAGTCAAGGATATGAAGGGGGTTTTGGCGGGGGGATATTACTATCAAGGCGTATCCTTTGCGGAAAAACTTTCCAAATACGGGACGGCAGACGCCGACCCGGAATTTGACCGGTTGATTTTGGACGTGGTCAAGACGCGCATGCACCTTACGGAATCCAACGTAGACATCAACGATTTCGTTGCCAAGATGAAGGCATCTCCCAATCAGGCGTATTACAACGGCCCTGACGATTACGATAACTCCTTCCTTTGGTGGGGCAACGCCTACAATTCCGGCGAAGAAGACGAGCAGGTTCAGGCCTTGGGCTTTGCCGAGAACGACACCGTGGAATACATTGAATCTGCAAAAGCCTCCGGCTCTATTCCTGCCGGTGCGGACTACGTTTGCCGTTCTTACTTTTTCTACGGCGAGGCAGGGGGAGCCAATCCCAATCCGGACCATACCTACTTGTATTTCATCGTCCGGGTTCAGCGGGAATTGACCGCTCCCTACCGGGAAACGGTGGTTATCAGCGCTCCTGCAAGCCTTCTTTCCATGGAAAAGGTTTTGATTACCGAAACCTTTGACGAAAACGGCAATTCCGCTTATACTGCCGCGGTGGAACACCAGCAGCCTGCCCGCGTGGTTTACGAAGTGGGTCTTTGGGATAATATCAACCCCGAAAACGTGACCTACATCGTTTCGAAAGATTACGCGAATACTTGGGTCAACGGTGCCGGATCGGTCAATTACGATCCTGCCACCAAACAGTATAGTTTCTTTACTAACGATTGGGACCGTACCCAGTCTTTGGGCAGCCACCACCGGGCCCTGGCGAAGGCCACCTTTGACGCGGCGCCGGATAACCCGTTCTATACGTATCAAGAAGATACTTTACTGGTGGACGCCAACGGCAATCCCGTTACGGCTGACCCCGCCGGGAATACCGCTTACTATGTCCGTGAATATTACGAATGGTCCTCCGATTCCGGCAGAGACGGCACCTATTCCGCCGCCAAAAAGTCTAAGCTGATCGAGGTAGCCGTTCCTTCCGATGCGAAACTTCTTGAAAAAGACGGCAAATGGTACGTGCCGAAGGGAACTTACACCTCTGCCACCCTGGTGGTCAACGGCGACGATACCATGAAAGACGACCTTTCCACCGCCGCCCCCGACGACGGAAATCTTACCGGAACTTCTTCCATCGTGGCGCATCCCCACCGGACCGGGGCTGCGGACAATTCTCACTATACCGTATTTTTGGGGAACAACGGGAAGCTGACTCTGACCGCCGATCCCTACGAACCTACCAAGACCGTGTCCATGCAGCGCGGAAACGACCCCGTCATTACCGATTACGACGGGAAGCTGATCCGGGTCGGCGATATTCTCACCTACGCCGTAGAGGTCAAGAACGTTCTGACCGAAACTGCGGACATTACCGTTTCTGATAACGTTCCTTTCGGGACGGAACTTGTTGCCGGAAGCGCAGGCAGCGGAACGGTGTCTGCCGAAAAGAACTCCATTACCTGGGTCTTGCACGACGTTCCCGCCGGAGAGACCCGCTCCGTCTCCTTCCAAGTAAGGGTGACCGAGGCGGCGTTAAATCCGCAGACGGTTCCCGGAACCGTCGATAATACCGCAACGGTCAAGATCGGAAATACCCCTGCCGTTACCACCAACACCACCAAAAATCCCTTGTACGGGAAAACGGTTACCGACGGAAACTATCAGATCACCGACGGCAGCGGCGGATTCAAGGTCGGCGATTATCTCACCTATCATATCCGGGTTTATAACACCGAAAGCGTTGCGGCGGATATCACCGTCACCGATAAGATTCCCGCAGGCACGGTCTACGTGGCAAACTCTGCCGATAACGGCGGCGTTTACAATGCCAATACCGGAACGATCACGTGGACCTTTGACGATATGGCGCCCGGCACGGTGAAGCTCTTGTCTTTCCGGGTCCAGATCACCGCTGACGCTAAGACCGAAGAAAACGCGACCCAGCCTGCGGAAGGCGAGATCGAGATCCGCAATACTGCGGAAATCAAGATCGGGGAGAACGGTCCCGTCATCACCACCAACCCCACCGTAAATAAAGTGGGTAAGGGGGACATGACCGTTTCTAAAACCGTGGCTGACGGCGGAGACAAGACCAAATTCTTTACCATCAACCTGACCGAATCTACCGGTTTATTAGACGGGACTTACGTTTTGGAAGGCAGTGCCATTGCCAACGTCGTGTCCTTTGACGGCGGCAGAGGCGCCGTGACGGTCAAACACGGTGAAACCCTGAAGATCAAAGGACTGCCCGCCGGCGTGATCATCAGCGTGGAAGAATCCCCGTACCCCGGCTGGACTCCCGCTTACAATACCACCAGCGTAACGATCGTGGAAGGAACGGCGGCAAACGTTGCTTCCGTTTCCATCGTCAATACCTACACCCCCGACGACCTTCCCGTGACGGTCACTGCGAAAAAGACGTTGAAAATCTACGATCCCACAACCGGTGACTACAAAGACGCATCGGTCGAAGCCGGGAAATTCCGCTTCCAGATCAAAGATGCGTCCGGAAAGACCGTAGCTCTGGGCACCAACGATGCCAACGGCAATATCGTCTTCAACGCCTTCTATCTTTCCGCTGCGATGCTGGAAGGTGCGGGCTCCAAAGACCTCACGTATACCGTATCCGAAATCATTCCGGATCTGGCAAAGGATCCCAATATGCTCTACGATGCGGCAGAAAAAACCTTTACGGTCACTTTGGGATTGCATGACGGAGAACTGACCGCTAACGGAAACAGCAGCGGCAACGTGGATCTGACCGGATCCGTTAACTTCATCAACTACGGCAACCCCGCCTCCGTTACGGTGATCCCTGAAGGGGAAAAGACCACGGCAAATGCACCGAACGGCGCTACTTTCTCCTTCTCGGTGATCAACGTTGCCAACGGAAACGAAGCGTCGGCAGGAGTCGGTGAGGCAAACGGAGAGATCACCTTCTCTCCCCTGACCTACACCCAGCCCGGCACGTACCGGTACTGGATCAAAGAATCCAACGCAAAGAACCAAACCAACGGGATCACCTACGATACCACCGTGTATCTGATGCAGGTCGTGGTTTCCCGCAACGATAAGAACCGGCTCGTTGCTGCCGTGACCTATTACAAGTCCGCCGGAGCGAAAGATTCCGCAGTCCTTGCGGATTATACCTCAGCGGTCGGCAAACCCTCCTTCCAAAACGAATACAACGCCAGCGGGTATCTCAATCTGACCGCTGGGAAGGACTTGCAGGGCAGAGATCTGAACGCCGGAGAATTTGCCTTCAAACTGATCCGTCAAGGAACCGGAAATGAAATCGACGGCATCGTTTCCGCCGGCGGAACCGTCACGTTCGCTACGCTGTATTATTCCCTTGCGGATATCCCCGCCGGTGAAACCTCTGCGGTAATTCTGTATACGATGAAGGAAGTAGTTCCTGCTGTGGCAAAACTTCCCGGCGTGAATTACGATACCCATGAATATCCCGTGTACGTCCGGATCACCAACGACGGCAGCGGCAGCATCAACGCCGAATTGGTTGCCCCCGACGGCAACGGCGGTTACGTTTCTGCCGGAACGGTGAATTCCGACGGATCTGTGAACACCGGCGTGACCTTCACCAACACGTACGCCCCCGTTCACGGCGACACCGTCAAATTCCAAGTGAAGAAAGTCTTGAACGGCAGACCTCTCCGTGCCGGAGAATTCGACTTTCTGCTGATCCACAACGGCACCGTCGTTGATACTGCCGTCAACGACGCTGACGGAACCGTTACCTTTATCCACGATTATTCCCCGTCCACCGGTGCCGGAACTTACGAGTATACGGTTCGGGAATCCGGCGGTTCTCTGAAAGGAATTACCTATAGCGGAGATTCCTTTACGCTCCGCGTCAAGGTCACGGACGACGGCAACGGCAGCATCAACGCTCAAATCGTGGACGCTTCCGGCAATCCGCTTCCCGAGACCAACGGAACCGTGGATCTGACCGGTTCCATGGTATTTACCAACGTTTATAAGCCCACCAATCAAGTCAAAGTTCCCGTGTCTGCCTACAAGACCTTGAACGGCAAGACCCTGAAAGCGGGAGATTTCACCTTCGTTCTTTCCGGAGCAGGATTGCTCCAAACCAAGACGAACGATGCAAACGGGGTCGTTTCCTTCGAAGATCTGCTCTTTACGGAAGCCATGATGGTGGAAAACAGTGTCAGACTGCATGAAAAGACCTTCGTTTATACCCTGTCCGAAGAGAGCGGTAACGTAAGCGGCATGACTTACGACGCGGCTGTTTATACCGTTACCGTGACGGTCACCGACGATCTGAAGGGCAACCTGACCGCCGCCGTCTCCTATACCAAAAACAACACTCCCGTCAACGTTCTTCGGTTCGTCAACGATTATACGCCTCCCGCCCTGACCGAT
>JAZNDV010000110.1:0-34338 GCA_045588285.1 Eubacteriales bacterium | reverse complement strand
AGTACGTCGATGCGACCCTGATTCCCCGTCAAAATGTAATCTGCACTAATGCCTAAAATTGAGGACACTTTTATAAGGTTTTCAATACGTATAGATTTATTTCCTCGTTCCAAATTTGAAATCATCTGAATGGAAACGTTCATCCACTCTGCCATCTGCTCCTGCGTGTATCCTAATTGTCGACGGCGTTCGCTGATTCGCAGTCCGATTTCTTTCAAGTTAATCTCGCTTATTGTCAACACCCCATTTCGCTTATAAATATAGTATATTAAATTTGAGGTAAAATAATAAGCACTTTTAGATGTATTTATTTGACTTTTTGGTGAACTTTTATATTTACAGATTGACATTATTAAACTATTGTTGTATAATGAAGAAGGTAAATTCTGCAAAATAAAAAGAAAAAGGAGTCTTTTCTATGAAAAAACTATTATCCCTCGCACTGATTCTCGTCCTTACATTTTCTTTTTCTGCCTGTGTTGACGTCCCCGAAGCAGGAACAGATAAAAAGCCCTCCGTAGGCGATAATGCAAAACCTTCCGAAAAAACGGAAGTAACTCTTTCGGAAAAAGTTATTTTTGATCAAAACGACGTAAAAATTACCGCTACAGGTATGGACTATTCCGGATTTTTCGGTCCTGCCGTAAAAGTTTTGATTGAAAACAACTCTCCCCAAAACCTCACAGTTCAAACTCGTGACAGTGCTGTCAACGGAGCCATGATTGAAACGATCTTCTCCGAAGACGTTGCCGCAGGGAAAAAAGCGAATTCCTCTATCGTATTTACAGAAAGTGAACTGAAAACCGCCGAAATTCAAACAATCAAAGATATTGAATTCAGAATACATCTCTGTGATACAGAAAGTTATGACGATGTTGCAACTTCTGAAACGATCACACTAACAACCTCCGCCGATGCTTCTTTCAATCAAGTTTTTGACAAATTGGGCGAAACCCTTTACGACGCAGATGGAATTAAAGTCATAGCAAAAAAATTGAGTAGCGAAGACAGTTTTTGGGGTTCAGAACTGTATCTTTACATCGAAAACAACACCAACGAAAACATTACAATACAAACCAAAGATGTCTCCATTAACGGCTTTATGGTCGATCCCGTCTTTTCTTGTGACATACTCTCCGGGAAAGTGGCTTACTCGTCCGTTACGTTTCTTGAATCGGATTTAACCAACAACGGAATTACGGATATTACAGAATTGGAGCTGAAACTTAACATCTTCAATAAGGAAACATGGGACGACATAAAAGAAACGGATATCATTAAAATCTCTTTCAACGGATAATCGGTTATAATAATTCCACCACCTCTTTCGAATATATAACAAACGGTGCATACCACAAACGTGATATGCACCTTAATTTTTTACTCTCCCGATGCAAGAATTGCATCGGTCTCAACTTTTCTTTTTGGTACTTTTTCCTTTCACGAAAAGGAAAAGCACCACCTCTCCCCTTCTTACTTCTGCTTCGCTAACCATTCCTTGCGGCGGCGGGCGGAGTCCCGTTTGGGCTTAGTAAACCAGAGCAGAACGAAACACGCCCCGGCAAGGATCACGACGAACATCATCAAAAGTCCTGCAGAGATATCGTTGGCTTTGAATTGGGACCACATGGTAAGCACCGCATCGTTTCGGTCTCCGAAATCACGCATGATGAAACAGCGGTCTACCACGGATTTTTCCGGATATTGGGCGGAGAATTGCCGTCCGATCTCAGCAGTCTGAACGAGAATCTTTCCGTCCTCGGACAGATAATCTTCCGAAAGGGTTCCTTCAAAGTAATAGGTCAGATCTACGGTGTATTCCCCTTCGTCATCGCCGTACCAATCCTGAACCAAGTCAAAAATTTCATTTCCGGCAATAACGCTGGTGTAACCGATAAATTCCATATTCCGGGCAGCAACGGAAGGTTGACAAAGGTAATTAACAAAATCGTGGGCAAGTTCGGTATTTGCCCCCTTGGGCATGACCCAACCGTCAAACCAGACCGAACCGCCGTCTTCGGGAACGGAGAAATTAAGAAGAACGCCGTCTTCTTCCTCTGCCAAATCCATAGCGTAAACGGCATCTCCCGACCACGCCTGATTGATGTCGATCTTTCCGGAGACGATGTCGCTCTTTCCGCTGTCCACTTCCAGTCCGTAAATGTTATTCTTCATAGACTTCAAAGCGGAGCCGGCGGCGGCGATGGTACCGTCGTCGGTGCGATTCATCAAATCGCCCAAGGCGGTGCGGTATTCCTGCAGCGTAACGCTTCCGTCCTCAAACCGTTGATTCCAAGATTCGATTTCTTCCTTATAAGCGGCGACCACCGCGGGAATGTAGGCGTCCCGGACGGAATCCTTGATGGTGATACGGTTTTTGTAATCCGTATTCCAAAGAATCTCCCATGATTTGGTATCTTCTTCCGCTACGGCTTCAGGATTGTACATGATGCCCACCGTACCCCACATATAGCCTACGGAATATTGATCGAACCCGTTCTCTTCAAAGACCTGCTTGATATAGGGCGAAGCGTATTTCGTGTAATTACCCAACTTGGAATAATCGAACTTTTCCAGAGCGATGTTATCGTCGGTGCCCTGTTCGGTAGCGGCGATCATTTTCTGAATTACGTAATCGGAAGGACAGACCAGATCATACTGAGATTTCCCGGTTTTCAGAGTATTTAGCATGGTTTCGTTGGTCTCAAACGTATCATACTGAACGGTCACCTTTACCCCGGTGCGGGCGTAATAATCCGCAGCCCAGTCTTCCATGACGGAGGGGATTACTTTGGTTCCGTTCTCATCGGTTCCGTCATCGATATAATCCTGCCAATTATAGACCCGCAAGGTCAGTTCCTCTGCACTTGCCGAAAAGCGGAACCCGGCAGAGATCGAAAAGAACAGAGAAAAGAACAAGAGAAGCGATAAGATCTTTTTCACCGTCTGCCTCCTTCCCCTTTGCCACGCCCCTTGCGGATATTAACGATCACAAGAAACGCCAATGCAAAGACGAAAATAAGTGTGGTCAACGCCCGCAGAGTGGGGGGCAACGTTCCCTTTTTGCTGGTAACACCGTAAACGTAGGTAGACAACGTCGTAAAGGACGTATCCCGGGTGAAGGCGGTGATGATATAATCGTCCAAAGAAAGGGTGACAGACAAAAGAAATCCGCTGAAAATTCCCGGCATGATCTCCGGAAGAACGATCTTCCGCAGGGCTTGCGAGGGTCTTGAACCCAAGTCCAAGGCGGCTTCATAAATATTGGGATCCATCTGCTGAAGTTTTGGATTGATACTCAACACCACGAAGGGAAGAGTAAGAACCACGTGCCCGATCAACAGCGTAATAAAGTTAAAATGGACACCGAAATAAACAAACAAAATCGTCAAAGAAAGAGCGGTGACGATCTCTGCGTTCATAATAGGAATCTGAGAAACGCCCTCTAAGGCAGATTTCATCTTTTTTCCGCTGTAATGGATTCCGATGGCGCCGAACGTTCCGAGAATCGTGGAAACGGCAGCAGAAGAGAGAGCGACGATAACCGTATTGATCACGGCGGTAACGATCTCTGTATTCTTAAACAAATCGGGGTACAGGTCCAAAGAAAATCCCGTCCAAGAGCCGATAACTTTGGCTTCGGTAAAGGAAAAAACCATCAAAACCAAAATGGGAGCATACATCAAAAACAGCATAACGGAAACGTAGAGGCGGGCGAGGATACGAGTTGACTTTTTCACAGCATCGTACCTCTGACATCGTCTTCTTTCTGTACGTTCTTCGTTGCGAACATACCAACGGCAATCAACAGCAACATGACCACAGCCACGATACTGCCCATATGCCAAAGCCCCTGATCAAAATACAACTGGATACTGTTGCCGATCAAAGACAGTTTCCGTTCCCCCATAACGTCGCTGATGACGTAAGACGACATGGTGGGCATGAACACCATGGTTGCCGCCGAAACGATACCGGGGGCAGTCATGGGAAGAATGACCTTGACGAAGGTCTGCAAAGGACGGGCACCCAGATCGGAAGATGCTTCGATCTGACTGTAATCCAGCTTCGTCATGGTGGTATACAGCGGGAGAATCACAAAGGGCAGGTAGTTATAAACCATACCGATCATGGTGCAAAGATAGGGGTGTTCCCCGCCGTTCAACCCGATCCAATACAGCAGATCCCGGGTGGCGGCGGTGCGAAGCACGAAATTGATCCACATAGGCATCACGAATAGCAACACGATCGCCGTGGGCATGTTCAGTTCCCGGTGAGCGAGAAAATACGCCACGGGATAACCAATCAAAAGGCAGATCACAGTATTCGCCGCCCCGATGATAAAGGACACGAGAATCGTGTTAATATTGGACGCATTTCCGAACAGTGACATTAAATTGGAAAACGTAAAATTCCCTTCCGCATCGGTGAAGGCGTATCCCAAAATCAGAATCAAAGGAATAACGACGAACAGGATCATAAATACGCCGTAGGGGAAAGCAAGCCATTTCCGGGTAAATTTAATTTTTGACATACTTAGACGCCTCCCCACGCAGTTTGAGGCGGATCTTCTCCCCGGGGATACGAACCGAGACCCGGTCAAATTCGTTCCAGGTATATTCCGTATCGGCAACGAAATCTTCATCGTCTTCGGTGCGGATAATAACTTGGTAGTGGTTGCCCAGATAGATCATGGAAACAATCTTTCCGCAGACCACCCCTCCGTCTTCGTTGTCGATAATTTCAATATCGGAAAACGCCACGTCGGCAAAAACGTCCGCGTCTTTGAAATCGTATTTCTTTCCGTCAGGAGCGATAACGTAGCCTTCCTCGTCCAATTTAGAACCGGGAATCAGCTGCGTAACGTCACAATCGAAGGTGCCGCCGGCGATAACGACCCGGTTATCATTGTCGATATAGGCATCGTCGTAAACGTTGGAAAGCATATCCTTTTTCATGATATGAATCAGATCGGGGGCAATATTGACGGCTACGGGGATTCCCGTCTCCATATTTTTGGTAGATTGAATCGTTACTTCGTTGCGTCCCACCATCATGGTATATTCGTAATGGATTCCCTTAAAGACCTTTTCGGTCAAAACGCCGTCAATCATTCCTTTACCCGGTTCGGCAAACTTCACGTCCTCGGGACGGACGACCACGTTGACCTTTTCGTTGGCGGGGAAATCGTCCACACAGTCAAAGATGTGATTCAAGAACCGAACCTTACGGTTGCCCATATAGGTGCCTTCGTAAAGATTGCTCTCCCCAATAAAGTCGGCAACGAAGGCATTTTTCGGCTCGTTGTAAATATCTTCGGGTGTGCCGATCTGCTGAATACAGCCGTCCTTCATGACGACGATCGTGTCGGACATAGTCAAGGCTTCTTCCTGATCGTGGGTAACGTAAATGAAGGTGATGCCCAACTTACGGTGCATCTCCTTTAATTCCAATTGCATTTCCTTGCGCATTTTCAGATCCAACGCACCCAAAGGTTCGTCCAAAAGAAGAATCTGAGGTTCGTTGACGATGGCGCGGGCGATGGCGATCCGTTGCTGCTGACCTCCGGAAAGGGTAGAGATATCTCTCCATTCAAACTCTTCCAGATCAACGATCTTCAAGGCTTCCGTCACCTTTTTAGAAATCTCTTCCTTGGTCAGTTTGCGATACTTGGTAATTTTGTTTCCGTTGCGGTCGGTGGTTTCGTAGGGAACCCGCTTCAATTTCAATCCGAAGGCAACGTTATCGTACACGTCAAGATGAGGGAACAGCGCATACTTCTGAAAGACCGTATTGACCGGACGTTCATAGGGTGGAAGATTGGAAATATCCTCCCCATTCAGAAGAATTTTCCCGGATGTAGGACGCTCGAATCCGGCAATCATGCGCAGAGTCGTGGTCTTGCCGCACCCGGACGGACCAAGAAACGAAACAAATTCGCCTTTGTTGACGTAGAAGTTGAAGTTATCCACCGCGGTGGTTTCATTATAAGACTTCGTAACTCCGATCAACTCAATGATGACATTTTCTTTTTCCATGTTCACCACTCCAAGATTAGAATTTTGCTTCTTTCAATCCTTTCTTCGCCGCAGTTTTGAATTTTGGATTCATACCTTTTGGCTGCGTTTCCAAGAGTTGACTTTGATAACCTCAGTATGGCTCTTCCAACTATATTTATAAGTAAGCAAGGAAAGTGTACCATCTATGTATGACAAAACAATGTCAAATAGATAAATTTTTTTGCTCTTTTTGTCAATATTTTTTTCCTTCCAAACCCTTGAAACGACACCTTTTGGAAAGATTTTGGAAACTGGATTCCCGTCCCGGAAAGAAAAGAAGCAGAGCGTGTCCTATAACCGGGATAATTCCACCCTGGAATTTGTGAATAAAATATTACATTCTCAAAATACGCTTGCATTTGAAAGTAAAATGTGATATACTGTTCTGAGGAAAAATCTCAATTCAAAATTAAATATATGTACCCGTAGCTCAGCTGGATAGAGTGTCAGACTCCGACTCTGAAGGTCGAAGGTTCGAATCCTTTCGGGTACGCCACGTAAAAAACTCTTTTGTCTACCTGGCAAAAGAGCTTTTTTACGATGATATCCTTTCCCTTCGGACATGATATCTGCTACGCAGATGATATACATACCGCGTAGAAAGGAACGGATATTGTATCGTATTTTCACGAAGTGGAAAATCGAAATCATCTCCCCTAAAATTACTATATGAAAGAAGTATCCGTTATGGCAACGACTTTGCTCTCAGTCTCCATCGCTCTTTTGGCAGGGCTTTTGATGACCCGTCTGTTCAAACCACTGAAATTACCTTCCGTAACGGCATATCTCATCGCCGGTGTCTTGGTAGGTCCCCATTGCTTGGGGATGCTGCATCAAGACGGCATAGGCTTCACCTCCCATGAAGGCATGGAAGGGTTCGCACTGATCTCGGAAGTGGCGCTGGGATTCATCGCCTTTTCCATTGGCAACGAATTTCGGCTGTCTGACTTGAAAAAAACCGGAAAACAAGCCACCGTTATCGGGATTCTGCAGGCGTTGGTTGCCACCCTGTTCGTGGACCTCGCACTTTTCGGAGTTCACCTTCTGATTCCGGAAATTCTGCCTCTGCCCACGGTTTTGGTTTTAGGAGCGATCGCCACGGCGACAGCGCCTGCTGCCACGCTGATGGTCGTACGGCAATACAAAGCAAAAGGGCCTTTGACCAAATTGCTTTTGCCCATCGTCGCGTTAGACGATGCGGTGGGGCTCGTAGTATTCGCCGTTTCCTTCGGAATCGCCCGGGCAATGGCAAGCGGAGACGTTGACCTCATCTCCATCATCGTCAACCCCCTCGTGGAAATTGCGGCGTCCCTGCTTTTGGGTGCGGTATTGGGTTGGGTGTTGACGTTGTTGGAAAAACTGTTTAACTCAAACACAAACCGACTCAATCTTACCATCGCATTCGTGTTCCTCACCGTTTCCGTGGCAATGATCGATTTCCGCATCGGAGCCGTCCACGTACAATTCTCTTCTTTGTTGGTCTGCATGATGCTGGGAACGGTATTTTGCAACATCTGTCCTCTATCCCACGATCTGATGGAACGCTCCGATAAATGGACCTCTCCCCTCTTTGCCCTGTTCTTCGTCATCAGCGGTGCAGAATTGAATCTGGATATTTTGAAAAACGGCTACGTCGTTCTTGCAGGTGTGATCTATATTCTCGCTCGTTCCGCAGGGAAATACTTGGGAACCTTTGGAAGTTCCAAAATGGTCAAATGCGAACCTCAGATCTGCAAATACTTAGGCATCACCTTATTGCCCCAGGCGGGGGTCGCGCTGGGCATGTGCACCATCGCCGCCGCAACACCGGAATTGGGAGCAAGCGGAGAAATCATCCGAAACATCACGCTGTTTGCCGTGTTGGTTTACGAATTGATCGGGCCGGTACTAACGAGAATGGCCTTGCAAGCCGCAGGGGAAATCACACCCATTCCGGAACACGTCAAAAACCGCCGCCATCACAAACTTAACGAAGCAAAACAGACGAAACAATCTTAATAAAAGTATGAAGCGAATCTCGGTCGAGATTCGCTTCTTCATTCCATTATATCTTTTATATCTTTTCGATTTTAATCAGGTCTGTATTTCCCGAGCAACCGTTGGTAATACCTCCGGTAATAACGATACGGTCGTCTTTCTGAAGTTTCAAGGTCTTCTGCGTCAGTTTTTTTGCGGAATAGAATAGAACGTCGGTGGAATTGAAGGTTTCGCACAACACCGGATTTACACCCCAAGAGAGGGCGAGGCTTCGCCAGGTTCTCTCATCGGTAGTCAATCCGACGATATCCACGGGCGGCCGGAAGCGGGAGACCATGCGGGCGGTTCGTCCCGAAAGAGAGCACACGGAAATCGCTTTCGCCTGAATATCGATCGCCATGCCGACGGTGGCGTGGGAAATGGCGTCTACGGTGTTTTTGATCTTAAAAGACGAAGAATGGAACCGTGCGGCGTAATCCACGTTCCGTTCGGTGTGTTCAGCAATGCGAGCCATCGTCTGCACCGCCAACACCGGGTGCTGCCCTGCGGCGGTTTCTGCGGAAAGCATGATGGCGCTGGTTCCGTCGTAAACGGCGTTTGCCACGTCGGTAATTTCCGCCCGGGTGGGACGAATATTTTGAATCATGGATTCCAGCATTTCCGTTGCGGTAATGACCCGTTTGCCCAAAAGACTGCATTTGGTAATCAGTTCCTTTTGAATTCCCGGCAGTTCCTCAAAGGGAATTTCCACCCCCATATCCCCTCTGGCGATCATAATGCCGTCGCATTCTTCGCAGATTTCTTCGATATTGTTCACCCCAGCCCGGTTTTCAATCTTGGCGATCAGGGCCGGATTTTTTGCTCCGCATTCTGCCAAAAAATTACGCACATCAGTCAGGTCCTGTTTCCGGGAAACGAAGGAGCAGGCGATAAAATCCACGCCGTTTTGAATTCCGAACAGAAGATCTTTTTTATCCTGCTCGCTGAGATACACCTGATTCAGCACTCTATTGGGGAACGCCATGCTTTTCCGGTCGGAAAGAACGCCGCCGGAGAGAACGGTACAAAGAGCATCGGTCTTGGTCAATTCCCGAACTTCAAGCACCACCAATCCGTTGTTGATCAACACCCGATCTCCCACGGAAAGATCGTCGATCATTCCCGCGTAAGAAACGGAGACCCTGGTCTCGTCCCCCACAATATCCTCTACCGTAAGGGAAAAGGTATCGCCGTCTCTTAGCGTGACGCTTCCCTTTTCAAAGGTGCGGATTCGGCATTCCGGGCCTTTGGTATCCAAAAGAATGGCGATAGGGAGATCCAACGCCTCACGAACTTTTTTAATCGTATCTATGGTCTCCTGATGCTGTTGATGAGTACCATGAGAAAAATTCAACCGGGCAACATTCATACCGGCAAGACACATTTCGGTCAGAGTTTTTTCGTCAGAGCACGCAGGTCCTACGGTACAAACAATCTTTGTTTTTCGCATATATATAAACACTCCTGAAAGTATTAAAGTACAAAAATCACTCCATGATACATTATATCACAATTTTTATAGAAATTCAAGAGAAAAAACTGCTTTTTTCAAAGAAAAACTTTGCATCTGTAATATTTCAATTTTTTTTGAATCTTTTGAAAAATCCGTCGTTTTGAGTTGACAATCTTCTCTTTCGGGGGTATAATGGGAGACGAAAAAACGAAAGGAAAACGTTATGGCTCAGACTTCTGCAAACCTGTGTGAAGGTCCGTTTCTCAAGAAAATCTTCTTATATTCCATTCCCATTATCTTTACGGGGCTGCTACAGTTGGCCTTCAATGCGGCAGACTTGGTCATCATAGGGCAGTTTTGCGGAAGTTCCTACGTTGCGGCGGTGGGGGCGACCTCTTCGCTGACAACTCTTTTCGTCAATTTATTCCTGGGATTTTCCGTCGGTGCCGGGGTTGCGGTGGCGCAATCCATCGGGGCGGGAGATTCCCGAACCACGGAAAAGACCGTTCATACTGCCATCCCTTTGGCGGCAGTGTGCGGAATTTTGTTGACAGTGCTTGGAATGATCTTCTCCGACACGATGCTGAAGTGGATGGACACTCCGGAGCAGGAATTACCCTTGTCTACCCTTTATATGAAAATTCACTTTTGCGGAAGCACCGCCTCGTTACTCTACAATTTCGGCGCGGCGATCCTCCGGGCGGCAGGGGACACGAAAGGTCCGCTGATTTATTTATCAATATCAGGAATCGCCAACGTCGCATTAAATACGTTTTTCGTTACGGTTTTTGACATGAACGTAGACGGAGTTGCATTGGCTACGGTCATTTCCCAATACCTTTCGGCGGTTTTAGTTCTGATTTCCCTGACGAAGCGGAAGGATTTCTGCCGGCTGGATTTCCGGAAGATCCGATTCCACATAGGTCCGCTGAAGAAAATTCTGCGCATCGGACTTCCTTCCGGATTGCAAAATTCTCTGTTTGCGATCTCAAACGTGCTGATTCAATCCACCATAAATTCCTTCGGATCGGTTTTTTTGGCGGGGAATTCGGCGGCAAACAGTTTGGGAGGATTTGTATACACGTCCATGCACTCGGTCAATCAGTCGGCAATGAATTTTGCCGGACAAAACTACGGTGCCCGAAAATTTGATAATATCCGGAGAATCGCTTGGGCGTGCCTCGGAATCGTAACGGCGGTGGGACTTTTAACCGGCGGGATCGTCACTTTTTTTGGAGAACCGCTGTTGAAAATCTATATCAAGGACTCCCCCGAAGCTGTAGCAGAGGGAATTACGCGCCTTTGGTATATCGTAATGCCCTATTTCCTTTGCGGAATAATGAACGTGACGACCGGGCTTCTCCGGGGAATCGGGTCGTCGGTTTTTCCAATGATCGTTTCGGTTATCGGTGTCTGCGGATTCCGTATCCTTTGGATCTACACCGTCTTACCCCTGATGAAAACCCCGGAAATGCTTTACATTTCCTATCCCATTTCCTGGGTCATCACCTTTGCCGTTCAATACGCCGCGTTCCGCATCGTTCTGAAAAAGAAAGAGCATCAAATAAATCTAAAAATGAAATAATGTAAAAAAATCTCTCCGAAACGCAATTCTTCGGAGAGATTTTTAACACATTTTTGAACATAGGAACGGGGCGATTGACAAATTCCGCGAAGTCGTTTATAATATTGTTATAGGAAACCTTACACAGAACAAATTTCACCACCACGGGAGGACTGGCTATGCAAAAAATGAAACGTATTTTTTCTATTCTGTTGATTACTGTTCTTTGCTCGGGTTTCGCGGCTTGCGGCAGCGACAAGCCGATTGAGACTCCACAATCCGACGAACCCAACGTTTCACAATCTTCCGGCTCCGTTTCTCAGGACGAAAACGTCAGCAACGATCCGGCGGTGGTTTACGTAAATCCCCTTACCGGTCTGGAGACGGACGAAACCGGTGTCAGCGCCCGTCCTGTTGCCGTCATGATCAATAACATCAAGCAATCCCTTCCCCAAGAAGGAGTCAGCGATGCGGATATTTTGATCGAATGTTTAGTGGAAGGAAGCATTACCCGTTTGATGGGCATTTATTCCGATTATAAATCCTTAGGGGTGGTGGGGTCGATCCGCTCTGCCCGCCCCTATTACCTGGACTTTGCCCAAGCCTTCGACGCCATTTACTGTCACGTAGGCGGAAGCGACCAGGCATATGCCGAAATCAAGGCCCGCAAGATCGACGACTTTGACGACTTAACGAAAGATCCCCTGAATATCTTTTACCGGGATCCGGAACGACTGAAAACCATGGCGTTGGAACACACCATGATGACCACCGGGGAAGGTATCGTAAAGACCGTTGAACATCTGAAATACAGAACCTCGATCCGGGAAGGGTACGTTTATCCCTTCTCTTTCCCGGAAGAAGGATCTTCCGTGCAAGTGGGAGAGAAGGACGCATTGCACGTTTATCTTCCCATTTCCGGTTATCAAAACGTAGATTACGTTTACGATGCACAGACCAAAGAATACCTGCGGTATCAGTACAACGGACAGAAACACGTGGATGCAAGCAACGGCAAACAGCTTACCTTCAAAAATCTGATCGTGCTTTTCTGCGAAACCAAAGTAGTAGACAGCGGCGGACATTTGGGAATTACGACCACCGGGACCGGAACCGGTTATTTGGTCAGCGAAGGAAAATATACCGCCGTTACTTGGTCCAGAACCGATCGGGACGGTAACCTGACCTTGACCGACACCACCACCGGAAAGCCCATCGTCATTAATTGCGGAAAAACCGCCATCAACGTCTGCCCCACCACGGTGGAGAGCAAAGTGAACATGAACGCCACCAACCGGACGGTGAATCCGTAACGTTAAAAAAATTGAGAGCGACCGATTTTGGTCGCTCTTATTTATTCTTTGGGGGAAAAGATCACGTCTTTTTCTCCGTCCTTTTCGACGGCCGCACATCGAACGGAGAAAACCCGTTCCAAAATACCGCGGTCCAACAATGTCTGCGGAGAATCCATGGCACAGAGCGATCCCTTTTCCAACACCGCAACCTGATCGCAATACCGCAACGCCAGGGAGAGGTCGTGCAATACCGCAATGACGCACTTTCCCTGTTCTTTCAAAGATTTCAATTGTTCCAACAAAGAGAAGCGATGGGCAATATCAAGATAGGTAGTAGGCTCGTCCAAAAGAACGTAGGGGGTATCTTGTGCCAAAAGCAGAGCAAAGCAGACCCGCTGACGCTCTCCGCCGGAAAGGGTAGTGATATCCCGACGTGCGAATGAGACAGCACCTGCGTCAGACAACGCCTTTTGTACGGCGGTTCGATCTGCGTCGGTCATACGGCGGGTCAGTCCCAAATAGGGATACCGCCCCCGAGAGACCAAGTCTTCCACCGTAACGGAAGGCAACGACCGGGATTGAGGCAACAAGGACAACTGCTTCCCAAGCTCTTTTCTGGAGTAATCGCCGTAAGACCGGCCGTTTAACAGGACCTGTCCCTCTGAGGGTTTATTTAATCCGCAAAGCAAACGGATCAGCGTCGTTTTTCCGCATCCGTTCGGTCCGACGATGCCGTAAAAGGTTCCGGGACCGAAAGCCGCGGAAAGATTGGAAAGGACCGGTTTTTCACCGTAGGAGAAGGAAATGGATTTTAATTCAATCATACCGCTTCTCCCCCATCAAAATCAAAATTACGAAGAAGGGAGCGCCTATGAAGGAAAGTAAAATTCCCACGGGCAATTCGTAGGGAGCAAAGAGAATCCGGCTGAAAAGGTCGCAGATCAGCACCAAAACTGCCCCGCCCAAAGCACTTACAGGAATGAGCCATCGGTGGTTCTGTCCCACCAAACGGCGGGCAATATGGGGAACGATCAGCCCCACAAATCCCAGGAGTCCGGAAAAACTAACGGACGAACCGGCAAGAATACTGGCAAGACACAACAACAGAATCTGCATTCCCTTGACGTTCATTCCTAAACTTTTTGCGGTATCGTCTCCGAGGACAAGAATATCTACGTCCCGAGCCAAAAGAACGCTTACCAACAATCCGGAAAGAATCAGAAGACCCGGAAATGCAATTCGAGAAAAGGTGACCCCGGAAAGTCCGCCGATCATAAAAGCGTCGGTATCGTATACACTGTCGGGATAAAGAATTTTAACCGTATTGATCCCCGCATTGAGAGTGGAACTGACGGCAATTCCTACCAAAGTAACGGTCATTCGGTCTGCTCCGGTCTTCAAAGAGATGGCGTAGATGCAAAGACACGCCGCCACCGCCCCAAAAAACGCCGCCAAAGGCAAAAAGCGAACCGCCGACGGAAACACGGCAAGCATCAACACCGCCCCCAATCCAGCACCGGAATTAACCCCGATTACATTGGGTGCCGCCATGGGATTATGGAGCACAGCCTGAATCAGAACCCCGGCTGCAGCCAACGCCATACCCGAAAAAAGAGCACCGCATGCCCGAGGCAGACGAAGATATACCAAGATCCGCAACGCAGGAGCCTCAAAATCTCCGGAATACAAAGCAGAGAAAATCTCCCCCGGGGAAATCGGAACCGAACCGAAGCAAAGAGCGGCAATAAAAGAAACCAGAAGGGAAAACATCAGAATAAACAGGAGCACGGAAGGGGTAATTCCGTGCTTTTTACGATTCGAAATGTTCGGGATAGATCCTTTTTGCAAGGGTTTCATAACTTTCAGCCCACCGTTCGTTGGGTTTATAATGAAATAACTCCTTCGGAAGCATAAAATAAGTTCCGTTTTTCACCGCAGTAAGCCCCGCCCACGCCGGATTATTTTCTACGTTTTGCCGTAAAAATTCATCGGCAGCCGCCTGTTCCCCCATCGCAAGGGCAACGATATAATCAGGGTCTTCCAAAAGAATCTTTTCCACACTCAAATCTTCCAGCAAAGACGCATTTTCGTGCGCAATATTGGAAAGTCCGAATTCTTTCAGAATCTGTCCTGCCAAGTTGTCGTCGGTCTTTGCCTTCATTCCGGTGGAATAGACCCGAAGGAGAAGAACGGATTTTTCGGTATTCTTGGGAATCTTTTCCAACACGGAAGAGATCTTTTCTTCCACGTCGGACACATGAATTTTGTATAGATCCTGCCGTCCATTGACGGCACAGAACTGCTCCATCAATTTCTTATAATCAGAAAAGGTATCCACCCGAAAATAGCCGTGGGGAATCTTTGCCTTGTCCAAAGACTCCTGCAATTTCAAATGTGCCGCAAGATCGGCAGAAAGAATAACATAATCGGGACTTAGTGCAATAATCCGCTCCAAGTCAATATTCTTCACCGTCCCTACAAGAGAAACGGAGCCTGCCGAAAGAATTCCCTGCTCCACTGCATCGTCGGTCACCCCGACCAATTCCCCGCCGGAGAGAATCCAGCAATCGGCAAAAGAACCGTAACAGGACACCACCCGGGCATTGGGAGAAAGGCGGACAGGATTCCCCATGGCATCGGTGAGAAGGAAACCATCGGAAGAATCCGGCACCCTCGGCTTCCCGCAAGCGGAAAGTGCAATACACAACATCAAGAGAACAATCAAAGATATCAATCGCTTCATTTTACCGTACTTTCAATTCCGCGGAAAGGATCTCTTCCTTTCGATTCAATAGATCGTCGGAAAACAGAGCCTTTTCCAAAGATTCCACGCCGATACGGTCTACGGCTTTTCCGAGGCGCTCTTTGACGTAGGCGTTTTCCCGGAACCATAGAATGGTTTTTTCTAAGATCGGCAACACTTCCTCCGCCGTCACGAGACGGGAAAGTGCCGTTCCCATACGGGTAGTTTTTCCCCAAGTACCGCCTACGTAGATCTGATAGACGGCATCTTTCTGACCGGGAATCCGGCGGCCTTCCACTCCGAAATCATTCAGAGAAGGCTTGATACAGCTGTTGGGACAACCGCCCACGCCGATCTTGAATTTGTGAGGCAGTTTTACAGAATTCCAGCCGACATAAAAGGTCTCGTGAATCTCCTTGGCAAGGGCTTGGGTATCATAACAACCGAAAACACAGGTCGTTCCCTTGCAGGCGGTGATCGGGCGAACCTTCGGACCGGTTCCGCCGAAAACCAGACCGTGCTCCATGGCAAAGACTTCCGCCTTTGGGATATCGTCAAAAGCGATGCCGGGGATCTCAATACATTGACGGCTGGTGGGAATCAATTTTCCGTTGCCGTAGGCTTCCGCAAGGGTCGCCATATCCCGGATATTTTCCGCAGTAAACACCGTTCCGGGGGCAAGCATACGCCCGGAAAAACACTCTGTTCCACGGTTGCGTAAAAACCCTCTCCCCTTTACGGAGTTAATTTGTTCCGTTGTTAACGCCATAATGATTTCTCCCTTTTTCATTACTTCTTATTCTTATTATAACTCAATCCCCTTGAATCGTCAAGGGATCGTATCTATTGTTTGCAAAAGATTAGAACTTTTCCATCTGATCCACGTTCAGAACGAACACCGTAGCGCCGCCGACGGTCACCTCTTCGGGTAAACTATGGTTTTTCATTCCGGCGCCAAAGGACGCCGTATGGGCATTGATATGCTTCCGGGTCGTACAATGCTCTTTCAGAATATCAAGGGCTGCTGCAGTGTCGTCGTCTTCCGTTCCGATGAGGAGGGTCGTATTCCCAACCATCAGAAAGCCGCCGGTCGTAGAAAGACGGGTGACAAAAAATCCGGCATCGGTCAATGCGGAAGATGCAACGGCACTATCATCGTTATTCACGATGGCAAGAATCAATTTCATATTTTATTCCTCCGTATTATAAGAATAAATCAAGTAAAGCTCTGCTTTTTCGGTCGAGCTTGTTTAAGTCCGGAATCTCATAGCGGTTATCGTTGATGTCACAAACCAAAACTCTGCTTCCGTACAGAAGCTTTAACCCGTGAAAAATGTTTCTGATTTCGATGACAGCGTTCCCCCGGTCGGTCTCCACGTTGAGAGTAAGCATTCCGAAAGATTCCTTGCACTCATTGATCCGGGTGATGCGGGGAATCAAATAATATTCCTCCAAACAACTCTCGATGATCTTTCGTTCTCCTTCCGGCAAGGTGCGCAGATCTCGGATCACCGCAACCTCATGTCCTTCCTGGTCTAAAAGGGTTATGTACTTTTCAAGACCCGTCATAGGGAACAGCCGGCGGGGTTCCAGATTTTCAAATTTCCGCCCGTCATACAATTCCATATCCACAACCGTAATATCCTTTCGGGTGAACCGGGCAAAATCGCGGTCGATATAAATCCGTTCCATTACTCAAACCTCTCTTCTTCCTTGGTTTTACGAATTTGGTCGGACATGGTCTGAATCTGAACCAACTTATAGTATTTGCCTTTCTTTTCCATCAATTCTTCCGGAGAACCCATTTCCAGGATCTCCCCTTTATCCACGACGATAATTTTGTTTGCCTTCCGCAGAGTAGATAAACGGTGGGCGATCATCAGGGTGGTTCTCCCCCGAATCAGATTGTCGATCGCATCTTGAATGAGGCTTTCGGTTTCCGAGTCAACGGAAGCGGTGGCTTCGTCCAAAAACAGAATATTGGGATTTCGCAACACTGCCCGGGCAATGGACAACCGTTGCCGTTCGCCGCCGGACAATCCGGTTCCCCGTTCTCCCAAAAGAGTATCGTATCCATCCGGAAGCCGGGCAATGAATTCATGGGCGTTGGCAACGTCTGCGGCGTGGATCACCTGTTCCACGTGAACGTTATCACAACCGTATGCGATATTGTTGTAGATGGAGTCGTGAAAGATCATGGGCTCCTGCTGAACGTAGCCGATTTCGGAACGGTAGAATTCCAAGTCGATCTCTTTGATGTTGATTCCGTCCATCAAGATCTCACCGTCGTAGTGGTCGTAATACCGCATAAGAAGATTGATCAACGTGGATTTCCCCGCACCGGTCGTCCCGACGATGCCCACAATATCCCCCGGTTCAATGGTAAGATTCACGTTGGAGAGGGTACGCTTGGAACGGTCGAAGGAAAAACTGACGTTCTTAAATTCGATTTTTCCCTTCAAATGCTTGGGGTGATTCCCCTTCGCGAAATCGGCTTCCGGTTCCGCGTCCAAAATATCCAACAACCGTTCTGCGGAATTCAGGGCGTTCTGATAGGAATCGTTGAGGTTTGCAAAGAAATTGACCGGACCGTAGAACATAGACGTATAGGAAATAAAGGAGACCAACAACCCCGGAGACAAAATCCCCGGATCGTCGATGGTCCAATTTCCGCCGACGCTCCAAATCAAAAGCGAACCGCAGGAAATAACGAAACTGACGACGTTGGGAAATAACGTCGTGATCTTCGACGCGGAAATATCGGTTTTCAGCCATTCTCCGTTATAATCGCAGAAGGTGTCTACGCTCTTTTTTTCGTTGGTAAATGCCTTAATCACCCGGATTCCGGGAATCGTATCGGTCAGAATTGACGAGACTGCCGACCAACGCCGCCAAATGCGGCGATAAAAAGGCGCAATCTTTTTACCGAAGATGCGAGCCCCCACGACCACGAAAGGAACGGGAATCAAGGACAACAAGGTCAGTTCCCAATTCAGCACGAACATAATGACGATAATTCCGATCAAAAGGAAAAACTGAACCACGACCTCTTGCGTAATACGGAGCATAAACGCCTGTATCGTGGACGTATCGCCGCTGATCCGGTTGATGACCGAACCGGTAGAGGTGCGGTCATAAAAGCGCATGGGCAAAAGCTGTGCTTTACGGTAGACGTCGTTGCGCAACTCCGCCACAATTTTGTCCCCGCTGACCCGGAGAAGATAGGAACGAACCGCACCGATTCCATACTGAATCAAATACGTTCCAAACAGAACTCCGACGCACACCAGAAGCATATTCTTCTTTCCGTGGGGAAGTACGTCGTCCACAAGCGTTTTCGTCATATAAGGAGGAACGAGGGACACGGCAGTGGTGATCACGGACAACAACAGACAAAACAGAAGCAGCCATTTTTGAGGCAAAATATACCCCGCCAATTTTTTAACCACCTGCCCTTTGGATTGACAATTCAGACAAGGGGCACCGGGGCGGATCAGCGCACGTCCACACTTGGGACAAATGCTGAATTGCTTTTCAAAGGCGGCTTCCACAAACTTCAGTTCCTCCCCCGGATCTTTACCGGCGGCAACGTTCTCGATATAACGGGCAGCCGAATCGTAAAGGGAAGCAACTTTGTAAGAAAATCGGATAAAATTTTCATATTGCTTGGATAGATCGATATATTCTCTGCCGCTGTCATCGGAAGAAAACACCAACGTCGCGTTGCCGTAATACCGCTTCACGTAAGCACGGCAGATTCCTTGGTATCCGTGGGTTTTATATCCCTTCTCCAAAGAAGGATCAAACCCGTAGATCTGTCGATCGGTGACCGCCAAAAAGGAAGTGGCGTATTTGTTTTTCAAATTCAGATCGCCAACGATTACAAACTGTACTTTTTCATCGTTCGGAACCGCCTGTTCCAACAGGAGCAATTCGTCAGACGACAGTTGCTTATTCGTCAGAAGCGGAAGTCCCCGGAAAGAGGTATTGAACCCCCGTTCCGGGTTGATACCCGGAGGTTTTTGCGGATCAGCCGCAACATTTCGATTCGTATTCGTTCCCATTTCGGATTTCTCCTTTTCATTTCTTTTGCATTATTTTGAAGATAGACGATAGGGGCGCGTTTTGAATCCGGTGTTGGCTTATCAGTCTCACCGCAGTCCCCGAACCTCCTGCCGGGAAACTGGAAACCTTTAATTGCTTGTAGTATAGCATGAAAAAAAACAAATTTCAATCCCTTTCATAAAAAAAGTTTTGAACATTTTTTGACAGGATTTTTTGCGCAAAAACATGAATATAAACAGAAAAATTCTGCAGAACAAAAAATATTCTGCAGAATATCTACTATATAAAAAAGCGTTTTATTTCAGCAACAGAAACCCGATGGTGTTGATGGCAAAATTGGTAAACATATGAACGATCCACGAAACGAAGACCGTATTATATTTCTCGTTAAGAAAGTTGAAAATGGCACCGCCCACCGCAAGCCCTACGAGGACCAACAAAAACAGGGGCAGAGAAAACCAGCCGATCATCATTGCCGTATGATACAAAGAGAACAGCAAAGAACTAAACAGATACGCGACCGTCCGATTTGCAGTTCGTTTCAAATTAGTAAAAACAAATCCTCGGAAGAAAAATTCTTCGAGCAGAGAATTGATAAAAGAAATATACAAGGCGACGAAGATAAAATTGTCACCGTCCACGCCGGTGGACGCGGTCAAGGACGAGGCAATGTTAGAGAAATCAAAATAGGAAGAAAGGAGAAAATAACCGCCTAAAATCACTCCGAACAAGCCGATCCCCAACGCAAAGGCTACCGACAGCCCTTTTTTATTGGATCGGAACAGGGATCGGTATTCCACTTCCCGATCCACGAGAGAACAGACAAAAGGCAACAGCAGAAACAGAGCAATCTTCACTGCGGATTTCAAGGCGTATCCCGGCTGCCAAACCCCGTCCACCAATGCCATGGCGACACAACAGACCAAGGAAACGGCAAGAACCAAGCCCGTAGATTTTTTCGTCATTGGTCTCTCCTCCTCCGCCGTTCTACTAAAACGTACTTCTCCGGAAATTGGAAGGGCAGCATCAAGATCTTACCGCAAACAGAAGAAGACGTTTCATTATATAACCGCTTTCTTATTGATTTTTTTGATCGTCGGATGCTTCAATCATTTCTGCAATTTTTTGATTGGTCTCTTCCGAAACTCCTTCCGTGCTTTCTTTCATAAACATAATTTTAACCGTCATAAGGATCAGACGAATATCAAGAAGCAAAGAATAGTTTTGAATATACATCAAATCCAACTGCAGTTTATCATATGCAGTCGTATTATATTTTCCGTAAAGCTGAGCGTATCCCGTAAGTCCTCCGCGAACCTTAAGCCGATACTTAAACTCCGGCATTTCCTTTGCATACTGCTCGGTAATTTCCTTTCGTTCCGGACGGGGTCCGACAAGGCTCATATTCCCCACGAGAATGTCGATCAACTGAGGAAGTTCATCAAGACGAGTGGCACGTAAAACACGTCCCACGGGGGTGATCCGCGGATCTTTTTCGGTTGCCAACTGAGCACCGCTATACTTTTCCGCATCTACTACCATACTGCGGAACTTATGAATTTTGAAAACTTTTCCGTTCAGCGTACAACGTTCCTGCAGATAAAATACAGGCCCGCCGTCACACAATTTAATCGCAATGGCACTGAGTAAAAGAATGGGAGAAAAAACGATCAGCATCAGCAGTGATACCACGATATCCATAAGACGCTTAAAAAACCGCTGTTCAATGGTCAGTCCGATATTGCGGTATAGAAGCAGCGGCGTATCAAAAATATGAATCCGTTCCGCGCCGCGGATTAAAATATCCGACACCTTTGTGGTAGAATAGGCGCGCACGTTATACTCAAAACACCACTTTAAGATTTTGTTACGGGTTTCAGAGTGAACATCGTAAACAAGAACGTTTTCCGCCTCTCGAATCATCGTTTCAATGGTATCCAAACCTTCCGATACGTTGACGATTTCAGCAACCCGATACTTGTCCCGCCGGCCGGACATTTTCTTCAAAAAATCGTCCGGGGGATAACTGTCGCAAATCACCAGCAGTTTTTTTGCCGGAAACAGCGTATGAATCAACCATTCGCTCAATAAAGTCAAAATCACACATAGCACAAGATTGATTACCATCGCCCACAGAAGAGGGATCGGATTTACGAAGCGGAGAGACAGAAGACAAATCTGCAAATAGACGATAAAGGTCGTCCCCAACGTCGCCAGCCATTGTCCCAAAAGCAGATTAAACTGACGGTAAAGACCGTACTTCAGCCCGTCAAAGCAAATCAGGAAAACAACGAACAAAATCGCATATACGGCAAAGAACAACCAGTTTCCGCGTTCAAAAAACGGCCCCATGATATGCTGATTATATTCCTGCAGCCAAACCCGGGCAAAACAAGCTGTCTGAGAAGCAATCAATATCAGAGAAAAGATATAGCGCAACAGTTTTTTGTATAATTCCTTGTTTTTATATTTGTTCATAGCCATAAAAAACACTTCCTAAACTATTATAGTCAGCAAAAGAAGAAATTATTGTTTGCATTCAACAAATTCTTTTTCACACTTTCTAATCCGAAAAACAAGCAAAATACCTAAAAGCATCTCGGAAAGAACAGGGGCAATCGCCGCACCAAAACCACCGAAAAAGTAAACCAAAACTAAATTAAACCCTATGGTACAAACAACGCCGACCTGAAAACACTTGCTGTATTCCAAATCCCGACCGCTTCCAAGTAATGTCTGAATTCCAAGAAAATTGTTATTAATCGCAAGAATCATCCAACAAAGCAAGGGGAAAATCCAATAATAAAACTCCGCATACTCATTCCCAAAAGCAAGATTCACAAAGAATTTAGCAAACACACCAACAAACAATGCCAAAGCAATAAATGGAATAAGAAACTTCGTACGCAGTTTGAAAACAAATGCTTTTCCCTCGGAGAAAGAACCGCTACTCATACGTTTGCTTGTAATGGGATACAACACTTGGCTGATGGGAGTCCATGCAAGCAAAATCATTTGAGGAATCTTTTGTATGGCAGAATAAACACCGACCGTGGCTTCTGTATCAAAAATTCCCAAAAATGTAATGCCAATGGCTCCAAAGACCTTGGAGCTGAGTGATGTGGTAAACACATACCAACCACTTTTCAGCTCTTCCAGAATTTCTTTTACAGAAATCCGACAGAGATGCAACTTGTACTTCACCTTTACAAGGACAAAACCTATCACACCGCTTAACAAAGGAGAAACAGCATACAAAAAACTGTAAAGATCCACGTCATCTCGATCCCGAACAAAAACAAAGATAAGCACAACAGAAATAATTCTTCCAATGATGCTAATTACAGAAATATATTTCATATCCTGCAATCCCTGAAACATCCAATCTTGCTGAAGCACATAGCCGACCAGACAAATTCCTAACCAGAGAACACATCGGAGTTGAACGGGATCGTCCAAATTAAAAAGCATATACACACCGATTACTGCCGCGGAAAGTCCAAACAGGACACAGCGGGAATACAGAACCGAAGAATACAATCGATTTAGCTTTTTAACATCATATCCGCAAAGGGCAACCTTCCGAGTGGCAGACATGCCAAAACCATACTCTACTACAACCTGAAGATAACCAATCAGATTCAGGGCAATCGAAAAAACACCGAAACGGTCATCCCCCAGGATTCGCGTAATATATGGTAATGTGAAAAGCGGAATTATCGTATTGAAGGCTTGAAGCAAATACATCCATACACCGTTTTTTACAGCGGATTTCTGCCAAAAAGACTTTAGAAAAAACTTCATCTTCATTCTGCCGCACTCAAAATATCTGCAATACGTTTAGAGGCAAAGCCGTCACCATAAGGATTGCTTGCTTTACTCATTTTATCGTACGCTTCAGGATCATCTAACAACAACTTAAAATTATCATAGATTACCTGCTCGTCCGTTCCGACCAACTTCAGTGTTCCCGCAGCAATTCCCTCCGGGCGCTCCGTGGTATCCCGCATAACCAGAACAGGTTTTCCCAAACTGGGGGCTTCTTCCTGAATCCCTCCGGAATCCGTTAAAATCAAATAACTTCTCGCTAAGAAGTTATGAAAATCCAAGACCTCCAAAGGTTCTATGATATGAATCCGATCATAATCACCCAAAATTGCATCGGCAGTTTCCCGAACCGTCGGATTCATATGAATAGGATAAATTGCTTTTACGTCAGGATGTTCGTCCATGACTCTTCGAATAGCGCGAAACATATTCTTCATCGGCTCACCCAAATTTTCACGGCGATGGGCAGTAATCATAATTAACCTGCTGTCTTTTGCCCAATCCAATTCGGGATGTGCGTAATCCTCGCGAACCGTTGTTTTCAAAGCATCGATTGCAGTGTTACCCGTAACGTAAATGGTAGACGGGTCTTTTCCTTCATTCAATAAATTTTGTTTCGATCGCTCCGTGGGAGAAAAATTATATTGACTTATAATTCCAACAGCCTGCCGGTTAAATTCCTCAGGATAAGGAGAATAGATATTGTAGGTACGAAGCCCCGCCTCAACATGCCCAACGGGAATTTGCAAATAAAAACAAGCCAAAGCTGTCACAAACGTGGTAGAAGTATCTCCATGAACCAGAACGACGTCAGGTTTTTCAGTTTCTAAAACATCTTTAATTCGGTTCAAAATATTGGTAGTCACATCAAACAACGTCTGACGATCTTTCATAATAGATAAATCGTAATCCGGAACTACGTGAAACGTTTCCAACACTTGATCCAACATCTGTCTGTGCTGTCCCGTGACACAAACTACCGTCTGCAGGTTCTGTCTGCTTTTTAATTCATTGACCAACGGACACATTTTGATTGCCTCCGGTCTGGTTCCAAACACAAGCATAATCTTTTTCATACGATCTTCTCTTCTGCTTTTGCAAGCAGCCTCCAGCTTGAAATCATTAAGCTTCTTCTAAAATTTGTTTAATTTGAGACACACGACTTTCCCAACTGTTTTCTTCTAAAAAAATCCGTCTGGATTCTTGGCTGTAACGCAATGTATTATCTTCCATCATCCGTGAGATCTGATTGCGGAAAGATTCATAGTCTGTGTAAAAATGGACGAAAGGATCAAAACGCTCTATTTCTTTGTATTTCACGCATAAAATATTCTTATTAAAATTTATGTACTCGTAAAGCTTGACGGGGTCTACTGCCTCCACAATATCGTTCATCTGAAAGGGCATGACCAAGCATTGCACATCCTGAATTTCTTCATGAAGTTTACTGTGCTCAACCGTTCCAACGTAAACAAGCCTATCCGCTTGCGGCAGCGATGGACTGTCCGAGGGACCGATAATCCGATATTCCAGATTAGGGAATTCTTGGAGACTTCTTAAAACATAATCAAAGTTAAACCAAGCTCCGATGGTTCCAATATAGGAGATGGTAAACTTATTCTCCGCTCTGCTTTCGTTTCCGACGGCAACAGGAAGAATATTGCCGCTATACCCATTTCTCACAATTGAAATTTTTTCTTTCAAATGCTCTCCGTAGCGTTCCACCAATACTTCCTCAAGCTTCTGGCTGGAAACTAAAATAGAATCAGCCCGGTCTACTAATTTTTGCTCATAATTCTTAATTATTTCTTTTTGACTATCCCGAGCCATCGCTACATAATTGTCCATACAATCGTATACGATCTTCCCCTTGAATCTTTTCGGGATTACGGGATTCTGATAAGGGTGTGTAAAATATAAGTAATCAGGCTTAATTCGTTTATAATGCCGAAAATACTGAAAATAACGAAATTTCTCATCAATATATCGAGTTAAGGACAGCCTGGAAAAAAAAGGAATTGCATAAATAGGATTTACAGGAACCGTAGGCTCTTTGCCTTTTTGAAGCACCGTCCGATTTCTGTTTTGAAACATATAAACGACGGAAACATCAAAAAAAGACGAGAGTCCTTCTGCGATAAACTGGGGACGCTGTTTGATCCAATTCCAGTCTATGTGGCACATATAGAGCATTTTCTTCTTCATTCCAAAGCTCCTTAAAATCGAAACGTATCTTTCAGCCCCAGCCACTTTTGGTCTTTGTCGCTGAGGTTGAGGGGGGTACCGTCGGAGAGGGTGTAGCCTTCCGAAGAAGCGGAACCGTGATAAGTTCCGACCAGACCGGGCCACTCGATGCCGATGGCAGGGTCGTTCCAGGCAAGTCCGCCTTCGTCGTTGGCATGATAAAAATCATCGCATTTATAGCAGAATTCCGCCGTATCGGTCAGAACCAAAAATCCGTGAGCGAAGCCCTTGGGAATCAAGAACTGCTTTTTGTTTTCTTCGGTCAAAAGAACGCCGTACCACTTGCCGTAAGTAGCAGAACCGGAACGAAGATCAACGGCAACGTCAAAAACGCTCCCTTTGATTGCCCGTACCAATTTGGTCTGAGGATATTGTTTTTGGAAGTGAAGTCCCCGCAAAACGCCCTTAACAGACATACTCTGATTGTCCTGCACAAAGGGAATATCCAATCCGGCTTCCGCCATATCTCTTTGACTGTAGGTTTCCATAAAATACCCACGGTGATCTCCGTGAACGGCAGGTTGAATGACGCACAGCCCTTCAATTCCGCCTACGTTCTTTTCGACTGTAATCTGACCCATCTCAGTTACTCCTTGAATTCATTCAAATATCGGCTCAACGCGTCCTGCCAGGTAGGCAAAGGTGCAAAGCCGGATTCTGCCAATTTGGATTTGTCCAAACGGCTGTTAAAGGGGCGGGCTGCCTTGGAAAGGCCGTATTCTTCGGTAGTAACGGGAACCACCTTGGTCGAATAGCCCGCTTGCCGGAAAATTTCACAGGTAAAATCATACCAAGAAATATAGCCGCCTTCGTTGGTAGCGTGATAATAGCCGTATTTTTCCGATTCTACCATATCAACCAAAAGACGGGATAGATCCAGCGTATAGGTCGGGGTTCCGATCTGATCGTTAACCACCCGGACGGTATCGTATTTTTTACCCACGTTCAGCATGGTCTTAATGAAGTTTTTGCCGTTCAACCCAAAAACCCAAGCGATACGGACGATAAAGTACCGGTCCAAAAGCTCAGAAACAGCAAGCTCCCCTTCCAATTTGGTTTTACCGTACACACTCAGCGGTGCATAGTTTTTACAATCAGGAGACCAAGGTTCCGTTCCTTGTCCATCAAAAACGTAATCGGTGCTGATGTAAACCATTTTGGATTGAATTTCACGGCAAACCTTTGCGATATTCCGTGTTCCGTCCGCGTTGATGGCATAAACTTTTGCTTGATTTTCCTCATCTTCTGCCGCATCTACCGCAGTCCATGCGGCACAGTGAATGACGGCATCGGGACGCAGTTCGGTCAAGACCTTCTCCACCGCTGCAGCATCGGTAATATCCAAAGAGACGTAAGGAAGCGTTGCTACTTCAGACGAAATGCCGGCATATTCCGCCATAACGTCGCTGCCGATACATTCGCGCCCGCGGCGATGCAATTCCTGCATGACATCGTGGCCAAGCTGTCCGCAAACGCCGGTTACAAAGACTTTCATAAAAACTCCTTTTAATGGGAAAGTAAAAATAGGGAAATCACACGACGACCCACAATGGTAACAATACCATCGTGGGCAACGTGGTGAGCAACCAAAAAATCAGCGCTTGCCATACATTTTTTCGTAATAATTCTGATATTCGCCGGAGATGATGGTTTCCCACCATTCCCGATTATCCAAATACCATTGAATCGTCTTCTGAATTCCATCGACGAACTTGGTCTCGGGCAGCCAGCCCAATTCGTTATGAATCTTGGTGGGGTCAATGGCGTAACGCATATCGTGTCCCTTGCGGTCGGTAACGTAGGTGATCAAGCTTTCAGGCTTGTCCAATGCTTTACAGATGATCTTGACGATATCAATATTCTTCATTTCGTTGTGTCCGCCGATGTTGTAAACTTCACCGACACGACCCTTGTGGATAATCAGATCAATGGCTTTACAATGGTCTTCCACGTACAGCCAGTCCCGGACGTTCAACCCTTCGCCGTAAACGGGCAGGGGTTTATCGTTGAGAGCGTTTGCAATCATCAAAGGAATCAATTTTTCGGGAAAGTGATAGGGACCGTAGTTGTTGGAGCAACGGGAAATGGTTACGGGAAGACCAAAGGTACGGTGATAAGCAAGAACCAACAAATCTGCCCCTGCCTTGGACGAGGAATAGGGAGAAGAGGTATGAATGGGGGTTTCCTCAGTGAAGAACAGGTCGGGACGGTCGAGGGGAAGATCGCCGTACACTTCGTCGGTAGAGACCTGATGATAACGGGTGATTCCGTATTTCCGGCAAGCGTCCATCAGAACCTGTGTGCCGAGAATGTTGGTCTGCAGGAAGACTTCGGGATTTTCGATGGAACGGTCCACGTGGCTTTCTGCCGCAAAATTGACGACGATGTCGGGGTGTTCCTCTTCAAAAAGCTTATAGACCCCTTCCCTGTCGCAGATATCCATTTTTACAAACCGGAAATTGGGGTTGTCCATCACAGGAGCCAAGGTAGAAAGGTTTCCCGCATAGGTCAGTTTGTCCAAACAGATAATACGATACTCCGGATATTTTCCCAACATATGGAATACGAAATTGGAACCGATAAATCCGGCACCGCCGGTAACGATGATGGTCATGTTGTTTTCCTCCAATAAATCAGTGAAGCACGTCAATATATTTTCCGTCCAGAACGTCTTTCAAGTACTGTCCGTATTGGTTTTTCTTCAAAACTTCGTAGACTTCCAAAACCTCTTCCTTGGAGATCCAGCCGTTCAGATAAGCAATCTCTTCCAAACAAGCGATCTTGCGGTGCTGATGGGTTTCCACGGTCTTAACGAAATTCGTCGCCTCCACAAGACTTTCGTGGGTCCCGGTATCCAGCCAGGTAAATCCTTGTCCCAACAACTCTACGTTCAAGTCACCCTGCTCCAGATAGATGCGGTTCAAATCGGTAATTTCCAACTCTCCCCGGGGAGAAGGCTTCAGATCCTTCGCATATTCCACGACCCGGTTGTCGTAAAAGTAGAGACCGGTAACGCAGTAATTGCTCTTGGGCTTTTCCGGCTTTTCTTCGATGGAAATCGCTCGTCCGTCAGCATCAAACTCAACGATACCAAACCGTTCGGGATCGTCCACGTAATATCCGAATACGGTGGCACCTTTCCCGGAAACTGCATTATCTACGGCAGCACGGAGCCGCTTTTTCAAGCCGTGACCTGCAAAAATATTATCACCCAACACCATCGCGACGGGATCGGAACCAATGAAATCGGCACCGATAATAAACGCCTGTGCCAAACCGTCGGGAGAAGGCTGAACCGCGTAAGACAAATTCACCCCAAATTGTTTTCCATCTCCAAGCAAATCCCGGAAGCGGGGCGTGTCCTGAGGGGTAGAGATAATCAGAATATCCCGAATCCCCGCATTCATCAACACCGACATGGGATAGTAGATCATCGGCTTATCGTAGATCGGAAGCAACTGCTTCGACGTAACCTTCGTCAAAGGGTATAACCGCGTGCCGGACCCTCCGGCAAGAATGATTCCTTTCATATATGAAATTCCTCCTTCGTTTATCAATTTTTTATCGTTTTCTGGATTTAATCTTAAGGCATGCCGCTACCCAAAAGATTAGGACAACACCCCAAAGCAACCATTGACTGAATACACTAAGCCAGGAGGCGAAGAAACACAGTGCAATAGGAATCATTGAATTCCCCAAAACCAGCAAAGAGAACGCATCTCCGCTTTTTTCATAAAACGATTGTATAAAACCAAACACAAACGCCCAAATCAAGGTGCAAAAGATTACTCCCAACGCGCCGAAGTCATAGTAGAAATCCCCAATCAAGTTGGTGGTGTTCAGGTGTGGACGAACCAAATGGTGTTCCAGACCTTCTGCCTTCATTGATACCCATTGACTCCGCAGAATTACGTTAAAAGGTTGCAATTGTCGGATTCCTAAACTAAAATTTTTCGTATTCTGGACCGCCTCGTTAAAATTATCGTGACTTACAGTCAAATATCCGTACAAAAACGCCATTTTAGGAGACAGTGAAAAGGAAATCACATCCGAATCATTTGAATCAACGCCTGAATCAGTACCATTCATACTGATATCGGAATCTGTACTGCTTGAACTAATCTCAGAATCCGTGGACAAACTATCTGTACGGTCTGCGTTCGTATCAGTTCCCTTACTAGAGTTAGGGACTCCGGAAGGGTCAACGGTGATTTTAGACGGTTCAAAAAAGACTTGCAGCTGAGCGTCCGTGTATCCTCTGATTTTTGATGAAATCATATAAACACCCAAAATAACCAAGAGGCAAAGAACCAATGAAATAAATTTCTTTTTATGCAAATAAAACACAACAACCGTAAAGGAAACCGCGGCAACAACGAAAGTTCCTCTGGAAACAACTAAAATGGGAAACAATATCAATTCGTAGAAAATACAGCTCCACAAAACCACTCTTTTTACAACGCTGATTTTTTGAGTCCGAATACAATAATAGCAAAGCCCACAAACACCGGTAGACGCAACAGAAAACACATGCAACCGGGTGTAAAAATCAACATACGCGGTGGGACTGTCCGAAAAGCATGGAATGTATCCTCGGATAAAAACGTTGATAATAAAACAAACCAAACCAACCACAGTTGTAACAATACATATCCAGAACAATCGGTTTTCCTGCAACTTAAATCCGATTCTCCCCAAACGCAGATTTTTTGCTTTTTTCATCAAAGGGGGAATCATTTTATAACCACCGTAAATACCAAGCGCCGCACCCACTTGAAACATTGCGTAGGTCACCGCCACCAAGAACCATGTACCTCGCTGCCAAGGCTCCTGATAATCTGTTAAGCGAAAGGAGGCCAGTCCAATCGTAGAAAACCAAATTAAAGAAAAAACGGCTCGGATATCCATCCAGTTTTTATCTGAAAGAGTAAGCACACAGAAGAAATACAGTATAACAGAACATAAAACCAAGAACAATCCATTGACGTAATGGTTAACGGGATTCAAGACTAGGCTAACCGACATCAAAAAGAATCCTGCAAAGGCAGTAATCAACGTTCCGAAAAACTGTTTTCTTGTGTTGCCTGAAGCTCTAACATTATTTTTCATCATCATACCTCGTAAATCAACAAATCATATTCCTAAAACTTGACCGATTTTTCGAACGACTCCGTATTTCAACAACCCGAACTTAAAATAGACATAATTCTTTTTCAGGATTCCCATTCTTGCGGTTTTTCCAAAAGCAAATAACAATTCTTTCTGATTCGTACCTAAAAGATTTTCATAGCAAGAAAGAAATAATTCTGCCTGACCGGCGGCATCTCTCAAAGATCCACGCATTTTTTTAGATTGCAACCTGTTCACCAAGTATTTTATAGAATACACATTTTTGGCACCGACGGAATTGTTTCCGTGTTGTCGATAATCGATGGTTGCCTCATCAAGAAACCCTGTTTTTCCGCAAGCAGATGCCAGCAAAGCCAACCACCAATCGTGCATCATCATTCCATCTTCCGAATAATTCCCGCAAGCAATCTTTGCAAGAGAATTGTTAATCATCATCGTACAGCCGGTGACTACGTTTTGCACAAGTAACTGATTCAATGCAAGCCGAGTTCCATCCAACTTAGAATGTTTACAGAAGGACGGAGAAATTTCTGTAAGGTTCCCATCCACAACCCGAAGGTCTGTATGCACCATAGACGGAACCGAAGAATCAGGCTCAACCGACTTCATTTTTTCTAAAGTTTTACGAACCTTGTCCGGATGCCACACATCATCTTGATCACAAAACATAATATACGGTGCGTTCTGAAACTTCGAAAGAAGATGCATGAAATGCTTCTGTGCACAACCAAAGCGCAATCCGGATTTATAATGCGTGATTTTTTCAGGATTTGCAGTAGCATATTCCTCAAGAATCAAATCCGTACCATCATTGGACCCGTCATCAGACAGTACAATATGGATATTTGGATAATCTTGGTCTAAAACTGAATCCACCATTTCACGAATATAACTCTTGCCGTTATATGTGGCTAACAAAATACGTACTATAGGATTCGACATAGTATCCTCACTCAAGTCTATTCATCATTTTCTTGTATTGTTCATCAATTATTTGCTCGGAAAAATTCTGGGCAAACATATCATAAACATGCACTCGCATTTGTAAAACATCTGTAGTATTCAAATTCAAAATCTTTTCCGCACACTTCGAATCGAGCGGAACACCGATGCCGTTTTTTTCCACCAATCTTTGGGTATCTGCAGGAATATTGTTGATAATGGGCAAGCCGAAGCGGAAATAGTCGACAGATTTCATGGTCAAACCGACGCAGACGGAGGATTTCATAATATTCAGACCAAAATGGCAGCGGTTTATGATCTCCTGCTTTTTCACATCGTCGTAGATAGGACCGTAGAAAACGACCTCTGCCCCGGCGGCTTTTGCGGAATCGATAAATTCCTGCTCACGTTCCCCCTTGCCGATGATATGCAACGTCACGGGTTTTTCTTTTACCAACCGTTCAATCAGTAGAGAAATATCCGAAATTCCGATAACGTTATTGATTGCGCCTAAATAGCAAAGATCCAGCGCATCTTCCCGAAGAACCACGGGAGCGGGGGGAATATCAAGCGGTTTTGCACACAGGTATACCGTTGCGGACTTCTCTTTTGATAATTTCAGTTTTTCACGAAATAGATCACATTCCGTCGTAATAAAGTCCGCCGCATGCAGGCTGTGATCCCGAATCCATGCCCAAACGCGGAAGACCGGAGTGAGCAATTTCTTTAATTTCCCAAAAGGAAAGGTTTCGGGCCACAAATCGAAAATATCGAAAATCAGTTTTACGTTCGGGTGCTTCTTCTTGTATTTCGCAGCATAATGCGCTAAGAAATTGGGAGGAATATGTACGACGATCAGTTCCGGCTCTTCCGGAAGACTTTCAAAAAACCGAAAAGCATCTCTTGCAAAAGCGCGATGAGAGAGAATTCTATCCACCGAAAGATTTTTGAGATAGGGGCGAGCATGAATCTGCATACACCCCGGAACCTTACAAACAAAAGATTGCTTAAAAGTGTGATCGAAATCCGAGGTAATATAAGTGGTATCATACCCCGAAGACCGGAGGCACTCATCCATTACCTGAAGACGGCACCCGTAATGATCAAAGCAGCTGATCAAATACGCAACTTTTTTACTCATTTCTATAAATCCTAAGTCCTCCCGCTACGTCACGGAACGGGATTTTTTGCAACGCAAAAAGTGACGTATGCTGAAGGAATCTTTTTCCTCTATCTTTGTATTATTAAGTATATTGTAGCACACACTACGGGAAAAGTCAATAGAAAAGGGGAAAACTTGCTAAAAATGACAAAATAGGGATAAAAATGTTTTCGCACGAAAAGAAAGGCATCATAACGAAAAAGTATGTATTTTTGATAATTGATGAAAAAATCTGTCCTACGCAGTTGAATTTTTTATCCGTTTATTCACAGAATTCTGTCGTTTTCATCGGTCGTTCCCCTTGAATACTTCTTTTTCCTAAGAACTTTTCGACTCTATTATACTCAATTTTTGAGTAAAAGTCAATACTCAAAAATTGAATATGTTAAAATAATTACGCAAACGTTACATTTTTAATCATTTGGAGGATCGATCACCGTGGATTACAGAGTCAGAATGAAGAATCTGAGAGAAGACCGAGACCTGACGCAATTGCAGTTGGGAAAACTCCTGAACAAATCACAGCAGGGATATAATCACATCGAATCCGGACGGGCGGAACTGAAAATCGACGACCTAATCAAATTATGCGACTTTTATCAAGTTTCGGCGGATTATCTTATTGGCAGAACCAATGAAAAAAACAGATAAAAGCAAAAAAACGGTCTCGAAATGAGCCGTTTTTTCTTTGATTTACATTTTTTTTGAAGATTTTTGTAAAACGAAGCATCACCGATACCGGACGACGGCTTCCGTAAGATCGGTTAATACAACCTCTCCCTTTTGGTTGCGAACGTTAATGGAAACTTCGGCGATTCCATTGTATTGATTGCGCCGGGTGACGTTGATGACCCGGGCAGTTCCGGACAACACGTCCCCGGGATAAACCGGTTTCAAAAATTCAACTTTTGTTGACTTTCCTGCAACCAATTCATCGCCGAACAATTCCAAATCTACGAATTGCTTCCACACCACAAGAAGGGAATAGAGACCGGGGGAAATCAGCCCTCCGAACCGAGATTTTTTTGCATATTCTTCGTCTAAATGAATGGCGAAGGGGTCGTAACGCCGGGCGAATTCCAGCATCTCTTCTCTCTCAATTTCAGCCTCAGGGATTTCATATTCCGTGCCAATCACAAAATCGTCTAAATACATGGTTCTTCCTTTTCTTTGTAAGACAGTTGTTTTGATAAAACGGCGAATATCATCAAACACTGTTTATGAAAAAAACAAACATTGCTTGCGGCTTGCTGCAAACTCCGTTTTGCGTCCGCTTCGCACACAATGAAGTTCCCTCCACACTCGAAGCGATGTTTGCAGTTTCGTTGCAAGATGAGATCGTGTCCTTCGGACAAAAACATAAACAAATAGAGACTTTCTATCACAAATTCTTACTTATTTAATAAACATTAAAGATAATTGACAGCCAAGATTACAATGCTCGTGACGATCATAACAACACCGACCACTCTGTTTAGGGTTTTTGCATTAGATTTGTTAGCGATTTTTGCGGCAATTCTTGCCCAAAGCAACGTAAACACAACGCACAGGACGAGGCACAGAAGGTCGGGCAATCCGCCAATCATAAAGTGGCTGATGCCGCCCGTAAGAGCCGTAAACGCCATTATAAATACGCTCGTACCAACTGCCAAATGCATAGGGTAACCGAGGAAAGAAGTCAGAACGAGCAAAAGCATCATTCCACCGCCGGCTCCGGCAAAGCCGCAGATAAATCCAACGAATATGCCGCCGACGATTGCCTTGATCAATTTGCTTTTGGGAGAAACGGCTTCTAATTGCTCCCTCGTTTTGTTAAGTCGGATCGTAGCCATGTCGT
>JAZNDV010000109.1:0-3533 GCA_045588285.1 Eubacteriales bacterium | reverse complement strand
TATTATTCTAAATTTGTGTGGTTCATTACTGGTTTAATTAAAAAAATTTTCTGAACTTTACGCTCTTTTAAGCAAAAAATATGGAAAACGGAATCATATAATAAACTACAAAAAATTCAGGTGACATAATATGAAAAACGGATTGGTGACGGTCGTTCTTCCGATATACAACGTAGAATTGTATTTAGATAAGTGTATTCAAAGTGTTGTCGATCAAACTTATTCTAATTTGGAGATTTTGCTGATTGACGACGGTTCTCCCGATAATTGTCCAAAAATTTGTGATGAATGGGCGTTAAAAGATGACCGTATTCGTGTAATACATAAACAGAACGAAGGTTTGGGTATGGCACGGAATACGGGAATAGAAAATGCTACAGGAGAATATATTTGTTTTTTTGACAGCGACGATTACATTGCACCTGAAACGATTGAGAACACCTATTCATTAGCCGCAAACGAAAACGCGGAGATCGTGGTGTTCGGTTTTTGTAATGTTGACTTTCAGGACCAAGTTTTTTCTCAATTTGTGCCTTTTGTAGAGGATAAAGCCGTATATGCCGGACAAGATGTTCTGGCTGAATTTTTTCCGGACTACATTTCATCGAATCCATATCGCAAAGAACCCTGCCGTTTTTATATGAGCCCGTGTATGATGCTCTACTCTACTGAAATGATTTCTCGTTCCGGTTGGAGATTCGTTTCCGAGCGGGAAATTATTTCTGAAGATATTTATTCCTTGTTGTCATTGTTTCAATACGTGAATAAGGTTGCAGTTTTGCCGGAAGCGCTCTATTATTACCGCGTAAACAATGCATCGTTGAGCCGTAGTTATCGACCGGATCGATATTTGCGTATAAAACATTTTTATCTGGAGTGTCTGAAGCTTTGCGAACGACTGGGATATGATGATGAAATTGCCCATCGTGTTTCAAAACATTACCTTGGTTTTACGATTGCGGCAATGAAGCAGGAATGTGCGGTCAGCGCCTCATTTATTGCGGCATGGCAATCTGTAAAACGAATTGCAGGTGATGATGTTTTGCATCAGGTATTGAAGAAAAATAAAAAAGACGTTGTAGACGTTCAGAAGAGAATTCTGTTTTTTACCATTCGAAATAAGTTGTATTTTTTAAGTACTTTGTTGCTGATGTTAAAAGCTCGGAAACAATCATGATGAGAAATAAGGAACTGAAAAGGAAAAGCCTGCAAGGAGACGTGGATCTGCAATTATGATAAGACAACCTTTTTCTATAAATATAAAAAAACGAACGGTCTTCGAATGGTTGGTATTGTGGATCGTCATATTTCCGTTGCTTTGGGGCACGCTATTCGACTTTCTGCATCTCCCCGGCATTATGAAATATACCGTTGACGCTGCATGGTTCATTCTCTTCTTATCGATGATCGTTCAAAAAAGAGCTACGGTCCAAAAGAAAATATATCCTCTTTTTCTGTTAGTGATATTCTTCCTTTTGTATTCCTTGGTTTTATATTTATTGAACTATCAATCTGTTTTATATTTCTTTTGGGGCGTACGCAATAATTTTCGATATTACGCCTTCTTCTTCGCCGTTGTTTATTATTTTTCCTATCGAGATGTTAAAACCGTTTTTTCTTTATTTGATATTGCATTTTGGATTAATACCGTCGTAGTATTGGTTCAATATTTCTTTTTTGGATACCGACAAGATTATTTGGGCGGTATTTTCGGTGTGCAACAAGGATGCAACGGCTACATGATTATTTTTTTATCTATTGTAGTGGGGTACTCTATGCTTCGTTATATGAATAAAATTGAGCCTGCAGTATTATGTTTTTCAAAATGTGGTATCTCTCTTTTGATTGCTGCATTTGCAGAAATGAAGGTGTTTTTTGCTTTTTTTATTCTGATTTTAGTTTTATGTTCTTTTTTTACTGCTTTTTCTTGGAAAAAGGTTTTGTTATTCTTGGTTTCAGCGGTGTTCGTGTTTTTTGGAAGCTCTCTGTTGGCAGATATTTTTAATTCGGATCATTCTGCTCTATCATTGGAATACCTTTGGAAATTGGCAACGCAAGAGAATTATAGTGCTGTTGAGTCTGTAAATCGTCTTTCTGCAATTCCGACGTTGAGCAGATTGATTTTGACCGAACCGATGGAGCGCATCTTTGGTCTTGGGTTGGGAAATTGCGAAATGTCCAGCATTGACATTTTTAATACTCCTTTTCACCAGCAGTATTCATATTTAAGATATACCTTTTTTTCTTGTGCTCGGTTGTTCTTGGAGGTTGGATGTGTTGGAATTGTATTCTATTTCTCTTTTTTCTTGATATGTGCCACATTGATTTGGCGACGTATGAAAGCAGGAAAGGGCAACCCTCTGATTTGCCAAGTTGGTATAATTGTTTCGATTTTGTGTGTTATCTCAACATTTTATAATGTATCATTACATGTTGAGAGTGGGTATATGGCATATCTTTTTCTTGCGTTGCCCTTCGTTGATTCTCCAAAAGATAAAAATTCTCTTGAGCGAAGTGGGGAGCGTGTTTAACTATAGAAATCGGGATCATTGAAAGGAAAGAGGTGATCCTTTCTGAAAGGGAAAAATCAAATTTTATCCATTCTTTTTGCGTGTCTTACCGTCTTTATGACTGCGTTTATATTTTCGAATTCTTTTGCAAACGGAGCGACGTCTCACGACTTCAGCAATAGTGTTATTGACCTTTTATTTCTTAATAAACTCTTTGGGAATGAAATGCTTCAGCATGCGGTTCGTAAAGTTGCCCATGTGGTTGAATTCGCTTTATTAGGTGTTTCTGCCACATGCCTGACGATAGCGTTGCAAAAACAATATCAGAAGCATTTTTACGGTTTTTCACTCTTTTATGCACTGTTTGTTGCCGTAATTGACGAGCATATTCAAAAATTCTCCTATGGGAGGACCAGTTCTACGTCGGATATTCTGCTTGATTTTTTTGGAGCCTTGATAGGATCTATTCTTGTTTTTTTAGTTCGTTTTCTTATTATTGTATATCGCAAGAAAAAATGTGCAAATTCAAATGCAAATCAACTAAAAGTGACCAACTGAAAAAGATAAGAAGCGCTTTTGAGGTTTCCTTTGGTGGCATGTTAAGTTTGAACTGGTTTGATCGAAAAATAACCGTGAAAATCAGTGATACTGATCGGGATGATAGAACTCCGAACCCCTTTGATCTCGTTCCAAAATGTTACCGGAGCACCTGTTTCCGCTTATTTCCGGGCATTTCTGTCCCTTTCCGCTCGGAAACACATCCTTTCAGGCGCCCTTACCTCCACTGTTTCCGTGTCCTCCGGTCGTGTCTGTGGGATAAACTGTGGTCAAAAAAACAACCTCGCAGTCGTTGAATTTTCTCAACACTGGTGGTTGTTTTTTCTTTCTATATCAAAAATTGATCCGCAGTAGACAAAGAAGAAATGTTTTTTCATCGCAACCTGTACGTAGACAGCAAGCAAAACACGGTAGCAATTTTGCAAAGTGTAGAAATACGCAAAATTCTCGAAAGTGCATATTGAC
>JAZNDV010000108.1:0-1593 GCA_045588285.1 Eubacteriales bacterium | reverse complement strand
CAATGCCCAGATCCATGGTGATCTTTTTGCATTCCTCAATGGAGGAGATGCCGTATTCTTTCAGAACTTCGTTGATTTTGTCAACGCGTCTTTCATAACTTTCAAACAGAGCCATCTTTCATTCCTCCTATGATTATTCTTTGCGGGGATCGATATACTTAACAGCCCCGTCAAAGCGGCCGTAAGTGCCCATCGCCTTGTTGTAAGCGGTGGTGGGATCGTCACCCTTCTTGATAAAGTCGGTCATCTTGCCCAGAGAAACGAATTCGTAACCGATCACTTGGTCGTCAGCGTCGAGAGCCATGCGGGTAACGTAGCCTTCTGCCATTTCCAAATAACGGACACCTTTCGCCTTGGTGCTGTACATGGTCCCGACCTGAGAGCGAGCGCCCTTCCCAAGGTCTTCCATGCCGGCTCCGATGGGAAGTCCGTCTTCAGAGAAGGCAGACTGAGAACGTCCGTATACGATCTGCAGGAACAGTTCCCGCATCGCGGTGTTGATTGCATCGCAGACCAAGTCGGTGTTCAGTGCTTCCAGAATAGTTTTACCGGGGAGAATTTCGGAAGCCATGGCGGCAGAGTGGGTCATGCCGGAGCAGCCGATGGTTTCAACGAGGGCTTCTTCAATGATGCCTTCCTTGACGTTCAGGGTCAGTTTGCAGGCACCCTGCTGCGGGGCACACCAACCCACACCGTGAGTCAAAGCAGAGATGTCTTTGACTTCTTTCGCCTGAATCCATTTCCCTTCTTCGGGAATGGGAGCGGGACCGTGGTGCGGACCCTTGGCGACGATACACATGTTTTCAACTTCGTGGGAATAGATCATATTGTGTAACTCCTTTCAAAAATCCGGAATATGATTTTCAACCTTATCATTATAATATAATTTTTTCCATTTTGCAAGTGGTTTTTTCTCCGGGGACAGGCTTTTAACAAAATTTTCGGAATTGTTCGGGGCATCGGCTGAAAATCCGGGTTGATTTTTCGGGAAAAGTATGGTAAAATGTAAGAAATACCGTTGTACTGGAGTGGATACCGTGAAAGAATATTACAATATGACCGTCGCCGGCGTGAATCGTAATTTGCCGATCTGTCCGTTGAATGACAGCCTTTGTATTGCCGGATTCGTCATTTTCGGAGACGTGGAGCTGACCCGTGCCTGTGCCCGGGATCTGCTGAAAAAAGCCCCGGAATTTGATCTTCTGATTACCGCCGAATCCAAGGGGATTCCTTTGGCGCACGAAATGGCGGCGCAGGCGGGGAAGAACAAATATATCCTTGCCCGCAAGGCTCCGAAACTTTACATGAAAGACCCCGTTGCCGTGGAGGTCAAATCCATCACCACCGCCGCCCGGCAGACGCTGTATTTGGATCAATTGGATATGGACGCTATGAAGGACAGGCGTATCCTCATCGTGGACGACGTGATCTCCACCGGGGAATCTTTGGCGGCGCTCGTTTCTCTTGTGGAACAAGCCGGAGGCAATGTCGTCGGAAAAATGGCGATTTTAGCCGAGGGTGATGCCAAAGACCGGGACGATATTATTTATCTGGAATATCTGCCTCTTTTTGACAAAGACGGAAATCCGTTGT
>JAZNDV010000107.1:0-6977 GCA_045588285.1 Eubacteriales bacterium | reverse complement strand
TGAATAATGTTGGTCTTATCGAGACGGTATTCAATCTTACCGGCTTTGATTTCCTTAACCGCCTGACCGATGTTCATAGAAACGGTTCCGGCTTTGGGGTTAGGCATCAATCCCTTAGGACCGAGGACTTTACCGAGGCGTCCGACCAGACCCATCATATCGGGGCTGGCAACGACTACGTCAAAGTCAAACCAGTTTTCATGCTGGATCTTAGCAACGAGTTCTTCGCCGCCCACAAATTCAGCACCGGCTTCTTCCGCTTCTTTGATCTTATCGCCCTTGGCGAAAACCAAAACGCGGACGGTTTTTCCGGTACCGTGGGGAAGAACGATGGCACCGCGAACCTGCTGATCGGCATGGCGGGAGTCAACGCCGAGACGGACGTGAACTTCCACGGTTTCATCGAACTTCGCCTTGGAAGTATCGATTGCCAGCTTCATAGCTTCGTCGGCATCGTAGAGCTTGGATTTGTCAATGAGCTTTGCGCTCTCAATATATTTCTTACCTTTTTTCATTGTTACTTAATTCCTCCTGAGTGGTTGTATTGGATAAATCCTCCCACAATTTGCGGCAGCGTTAGTCAGCCACAACAACGCCCATGCTGCGGGCGGTGCCGGCGATCATGCTCATAGCCGATTCGATGCTGTTGGCGTTAAGATCGGGCATTTTGGTCTCGGCGATCTGACGGATCTGATCCTTGGTGATAGTAGCGACCTTGTTCTTATTGGGAACGCCGGACGCAGTTTCGATTCCGCACGCCTTCTTGATAAGAACGGCAGCCGGAGGAGTCTTGGTGATGAAGGAGAAAGAACGGTCAGCGTAAACGGTAATGACAACGGGAATGATCATACCGGGCTGATCTTTGGTTCTTTCGTTAAATTCCTTGGTGAACGCCATGATGTTGACGCCGCTCTGACCAAGGGCAGGTCCGACAGGGGGAGCGGGAGTTGCCTTCCCTGCAGGAATCTGAAGCTTGATATAACCGATAATTTTCTGGGCCATTTTTTATGCCTCCATTAGTATTCTAATAATTCAACCTGTGCGAGATCCAGTTCCACCGGAGTTTCACGGCCGAACATCGACGCGATGACACGGACCTTGCCCGCAGCCACATCGACGGTATCCACCGTTCCAATGAAATCCTTAAACGCACCATCGATGATTTTGACACTGTCACCCTGCTGATAGGGAAGTTCCACTTCCTGACGGGAAATGCCCATATTGGACATTTCTTCCTCGGTCAGAGGAGTAGGTTCGCCTTCAGGGCCGACAAAGCCGGTCACACCGCGGATTCCCCGAATGAGAATCCAGGTATCATCGTTGACCACCATGTTGATCAGCACATATCCGGGGAACAGTTTCCGTTCGACCTGGACTTCTTCCCCGTTTTTGATCTCAGTCACGGTTTCCATAGGAATACGGACCTCACAGATCAAGTTCTGAAGGGATCGCAATTCAACGATCGTCTGGATGCTGTTTGCAACTTTGTTTTCGTATCCGGAATAGGTATGAAGGACATACCACTTCGCGGCACTGTTCGTTTCTGCCATAATAACCTCCGGAAATATACTTGCTTGTTACGGATTTTTCAATCGGATCAGACCAACGCACCCATAAGGGTTTTGAAGAGAAGATCTACCAGACCGATGAAAACGCCGGAGCCGACCACGACCACGATAACCACCAGGGTATTGTTGACGACCTGACGGAACGAGGGCCACGTGACCTTCTTCAGTTCGCTGCGCATTCCTTTGATGAATGCCCAGATCCGTTTGAACACGCCGGGTTTCTTTGCTGCAGGTTTCTTGTCTTTCTTCTCGACAATCGCCTCTGTTGCAGTATTCTTTTCAGCCATAGCGTTTCTCCTTACTTCGTTTCTCTGTGTTGTGTGTGTTTCCGGCAGAACTTACAATACTTATTCATTTCAAGTCTGTCGGGATCATTCTTCTTGTTTTTGGTTGTGTTGTAATTTCTCTGCTTACATTCCGTGCAAGCCAGAACAACCTTATCTTTTCCCATTTGCGGCACCTCCTTGATTATTTCGGGCACATCGCCCGTTGATTGCCTCCCTTGTATAAGAAGAAACAGATGCTCCCGACCTGATTTTCAGGCAACAAAAAAAAGCACCTTTGTACAAGGTGCATCTATTATACCATATTTTTTTTCAAATTGCAAGGGCTTTTTTTCATTTAATTGTAACATTTTCGTTTCATTTTTCGATTTTCGGGCATTATTCCACCGAAAAGCGGACGTATATTCCGGTTTTCGTCACCCGGGCAGACTGCATCTTATAATTGGAAGACAGGTACTTCTTCAACTGACCGTTCAGAAATTCCTCCACGGCAGAAAGGATCTTCGGCTGACAAAGAAAGGGAGCAAGAACGTCGCTTCCGGCGGAAACCTTCGTCACCGTCACCTTCAGCCGCTGCTCCTCCACCTCCGGCACGCAATTCAAGGTGCAGGGCACGAATTCTGGAAGAAAAACCACCAACGCCGCAGGAATATCCATTTGTTCCGTCAAAGCGGAAACGCTGACGTCTCCCGATAAAATTACCGCACCGTCGGAAAAAGAAGCGGTCACGTTTTTCAAGGCAGAACCGTCGGAATATTTTTTCAGCAAAGCGTCAAAATATTCCGGGGTCAGAGCAAATTCATAAAATTTCTCTTTATAGTCATCGGTTTCGTCCGATTGCTCCCCGCCGGAATGAGAGATTTCCGATAGTGACGCAGAATCAAAAACGTCGGTGACCGGATCGGACCAATCTATAGTGGAATCGTCGTCAAACAAAACCTCTTCCCCGTCGGAATCGGACGCAGCAAAATGATTTTCAATACCGAAAAACCGGGCGGAATCCAACAAAAAATCCTTAAACGTACCGGTCAAGACCGCCCAAACAAACAAAGCGGTCAACGCCGCCAAAAACAATCCCGAAAAAATTCTGCTTCCCCGCATAAGTTACCCCCTGTCTTTTCCTTATTATAGTATTGCCGCGAAAAGGCAGAGAAGTTGCACCCATATTTTTCCGAAATTATATCAGTTCATGCTTTCTATCGGGATTTTTGTGAAAGAGGGGGAAGATTTTTGAACAGTTTGTAAACTCTATTGACTTTCCGTCAAATTGTGGTATAATATATGGGCGTGTAAAGCAGTTTTACTTTACAGAGGAGACCGAAGATGGACGAAAAACACTTCAACACCCCTTCGGAAGCCTCCCGGGCAGAAATCACCCTGCTTCTGGATTTTTACGGCAACGCCTTGACCGAGCGTCAGCGCCGGACGGCGGAACTGTATTTTCAGGAAGACCTGTCCTTGGGGGAGATTGCCGAGATGACCGGAATCACCCGGCAGGGCGTTCGGGACGGATTGAAAAAGGCGGAAAAAGCCTTATTTGGATACGAAGAACGGCTCGGAATTGCCGGTCGCTTTTTGCGTCAGCGCAAAGCCTTGGAAGAAGCGAAAGAAACGGCAAGAAACTTGCCGGAAGGAGAAGCAAAAACCCTTCTTCTCGACCGAATCAACGCCGCCATGGAAGAAGCATAATTTCCTTATATATAATATTCCCGAAAGGAGCGACGACGGATGGCATTTGAAAGTCTTTCCGAAAAATTAGGCAACGTATTCCGCAAGTTAAAAAATCGCGGCAAACTGACCGAAGCCGATATCAAATCCGTCATGCGGGAGATCCGCTTGGCGCTCCTGGCGGCGGACGTCAACTACGGCGTAGCCAAAGACTTCACCGCAAAGGTGGGGGAACGGGCGCTGGGTGCAGACGTTTTGGAAAGTTTGACCCCTGCCCAACAGGTCATTAAGATCGTCAACGAAGAATTGACGGCTTTGATGGGCGAAAAAAACGACCGGATCAAATTCGCAAACAAAGGCCCCACGGTGGTCATGCTTTGCGGTCTTCAGGGTGCCGGTAAAACCACCCATTGTACCAAACTTGCGTTGTTCTTCAAAAATATGGGGAAACGCCCTCTTTTGGTGGCGTGCGATATCTACCGTCCCGCCGCAATTTTACAGTTGCAGGTGATGGGGGAAAAGGCCGGGATTCCGGTCTTCACCATGCCGGAAGGCACTCCTCCCCCGGAAATTGCCAAAGCCGCCCTTGCCCATGCAAAGGAGCACGGCAACGACATGGTATTCCTCGATACCGCCGGTCGGTTGCATATTGACGAAGAATTGATGGCGGAATTGCAGGAGATTAAATCCATCGCCGAGCCGAACGAAATTCTTCTGACCATCGACGCAATGACCGGTCAGGACGCGGTGAACGTTGCCAAATCCTTTGACGAGCAGTTGCAGATCGACGGTACGATTCTGACGAAAACCGACGGTGACACCCGAGGGGGTGCGGCGCTTTCGGTCAAGTACGTCACCGGAAAGCCCATCAAATTCATGGGCACCGGGGAAAAGATCGGAGACCTGGAGCCCTTCCACCCGGAACGCATGGCATCGCGGATTTTGGGAATGGGGGACGTATTAACCCTGATCGAAAAGGCAGAAAAAGCCTTTGACGATAAAAAAGCGGCGGAACTGGAAGAAAAATTCCGGGAAAACCGCTTCGACTTCAACGATTTTCTTGATTCTCTCGACCAGATGAAAAACATGGGTCCCATGGACGACCTGGTCAAGATGATTCCCGGAATGAACCTTCCGAAAAACGCGGATTTCCACGTGGACGAAAAGCAGATCGCCCGCACGGAAGCGTTGGTTCTGTCCATGACTGCCAAGGAACGGGAAAACCCCGACATCATCAATCCTTCCCGGAAACGGCGGATCGCCGCAGGGGCAGGCATGAAAGTAGAGGACGTGAACCGTCTTTTGAACAGCTTCTCCCAAATGAAGCAGATGATGAAAAAATTCGGCGGCGGCCACAAGAATCCCGCCCGGCGGAAAAAGCGCCGCAAGTAAGCAAATACCCCGGCAATGCCGCGGATTTGATAAAAAAGAACTTTATCTCTTGAAAGGAGTGATTTTCAATGGTTAAGATCAGATTGAGAAGAATGGGTGCGAAGAAGAATCCCTACTACCGTATCGTCGTTGCTGACTCCCGTTACCCCCGTGACGGCCGCGCCATCGATGAAATCGGAACTTACAATCCTATGGCAGAACCCACCGTCGTTACCATCGACGCCGACAAAGCCGCTACTTGGCTGAAGAACGGCGCTCAGCCCACCGATACCGTGAAGGCTCTGTTCAAAAAGAACGGCATTCTGTAATCGCGAGGTAACGAAATGGAAGAATTGATCCTTTACATTGTCAAAGCGCTGGTCAAGAATCCCGACGCCGTCACCGTCTCCCAAGGGGAAGAACAGGACGGAGTCACCACCTATCATCTGGCCGTCGCAGAAGAAGACAAAGGATACGTCATCGGAAAACAAGGCAAAGTGGCAAAAGCCATTCGTGCCATTGTAAAGACCGCAGCCATCAAGGAAGACAAGAGGGTTCGCGTCTATATCGACTGACAGTCTGAGGCGGCAGGTGCAAGATCTGCCGCCATTCTTTTCTAAAAAGGAGTTTACTATGAAACTCATCGAAACCGGAAAAATCGTCAACACCCACGGGGTAAAGGGAGAACTGAAGGTCGTTCCCTGGGCAGATGATCCGACGGTTTTTCAGAATTTCAAAACCGTAACCATCGACAGTATTCCCTATTCCGTCCGTTCCGTCCGTTATCAGGGGCAAAACGTGCTGCTGAAATTGGACGGCGTCAACGATATGACGGCGGCGGAAGGGTTAAAAAATAAAATTGTTTTTGCCGACCGTAACGACTTCGATCTCCCCGACGGAACGTATTTCATTCAAGATCTCATCGGTCTTACGGTGGTAGAAGACGAAACGAATAAAGAATTGGGTAAAATTACGGAAGTATTCTCAACCGGTTCCAACGACGTGTATGAAATTGCCTGTTCCGACGGAAAAAAGCGCTATATCCCCGCCATTAAAGATTGTGTCCGAAATACCGATCTTGATGCAAGAGAAATGCGGATTCACGTGATGGAAGGACTGTTTGACGAATGAGATTTGACATCATGACCCTGTTTGACCGGGAAGTGACGGACTTTTTGCACACATCCATTTTGGGCAGAGCCATCAAAAACGGGCTGTTTGAAGTCCATTGCCACAATATCCGGGATTACACGGAGGATAAACAAAAACGGGTGGACGACGCTCCCTACGGAGGAGGCATGGGCATGGTCATGCAAGCCGCCCCCATTCGGAATTGCTTTGATCATATTTTGTCCGAAATTCCGGGCAAAAAGCCCCATGTCATTTACATGACCCCCAAGGGAAAAAAGTTCACCCAATCGAGAGCAAAAAAACTGCTGAAGCATGAAAACATCGTCATCTTATGCGGTCACTACGAAGGGGTCGATCAACGGATCTTGGACGCCATCGTCGACGAAGAACTGACGGTGGGGGATTACGTTCTCACCGGGGGCGAATTGCCCGCCATGATCGTGGTAGACGCGGTGGGACGCATGATCGAAGGAGTCTTGAGCGACCCTTCCTGCTACGAAGACGAAAGTATCTACAGCGGTCTTTTGGAATATCCTCACTATTCCCGCCCGGAAGTCTTTGAGGGAGTGAAAGTGCCGGAGATTCTTCTTTCGGGACACCACGCCAATATCGAAGCGTGGCGGAAAGAACAATCTCTGAAGATCACCAAAGAACGCCGCCCCGATCTCTACCGCGCCTACGTCAAAAAGGAAGAACGGAAAGCGGAAAAGATCCGGCTGGAAAAATTGCGGATCCAAAAAGAAAAATACCTGCAACGGAAAGCCAAACGGGAAGCGTTGAAAAAAAACTCCGAACAATAAAATCAAATACGAACGAAAATGTCAAAGAGTGCGTGCTCTTTGACATTTTTTGACATAATTCGCAAATTTCAAAAAACCACTTGATATTCACCCCATTTTATAATAAAATGATCTTGCCAAACAAATTACATATTTTGCGGGAGGATTTTTTTTGT
>JAZNDV010000106.1:0-2603 GCA_045588285.1 Eubacteriales bacterium | reverse complement strand
CGAATTCATTCACGTCTTCAAAGCAATTCTCGTGTGAAACGCTGTAGCGATTTCGCATAAGTTCACGTCGCACAGGGTCGGGTTCAACGATTCCAACCACCTTGAGCAGGTCGGGATACCGAAAGGATACCGATGCGTATGCCTCTGCTCTGTTTCCTGCACCCAACAGTACGACAGTAATTTGTTTGCTCATAAAAAACCTCCTTGCGGCACTTGAATTTTTTTGTAATTTATGATATAATTATTATAACATATTTCTTTCACGCTCACAATAGGGGATATTGCGTATGAATAACAATATATTGCTCAAAACTGCCCAGGTCGTCTACGAACCTCACGTTTATGCTAATCGTGAATTGCCTTTTATTTTTCATGAATATCATAAAGATCAGTATTGGCAGACGAATAGATGCAATGTACATCGGAATCCGGAATTGTTATATATTACGGAAGGCTCGGGGAAGGTTCGAATCGGCGATGCGGTTTACGATGTTGTTTCGGGAGATCTGGTGGTGATTGGTTCTTATGCAACGCATCAGGTCCTTCCTAATCCGAAGGTAAATTATTTCTGTCTGATCGTCGATATGGATTTCTGCACCTCCAATCGGCTGAACGCGGACCGTCTGTCCTTTCCTGCCGTAATTCGGGACGGGGGTTTGGAAGAGCGTTTCTGGCGGATCGTTTCCGAATATCGCCAAGCCGATTCCTTTGCTGTTGCCGGGGTTCGTTGTTCCGTATTGGAATTGATGCTGGATCTTTGCCGCCGCTTTGGTCAACTCTGTGAGGAACCTGTGGAATTGAACCCTTCCCTTGAATACGTGCGCAAGGCGATGGTATACATTCAGGAGAATATTTCAAAAAAACTGAGCCTCTCCGAAATTGCCGACAACGTGGGGTTAAGCAAATATTATTTTCTTCGCCGTTTTCGGGAATGTACCGGAATGACAGTCGTGGAATACGTGAATACGCTGCGTTGTGAATATGCTATGGAATTATTATCCGGCGGACAGCACAGTATCAAGCAGGTGGCAGTTGCCTGTGGATTTGAAAACTTTTCCTACTTTTCCGGTTTATTCAAAAAGTATACAGGAGTGCTTCCTTCGGAATATCTGAAAAGACCGGAATCATTGTGATTCCGGTCTCAGTTTGTTAAGATCGTTTTCCCGTTTTTATCCGCAGATTTTTGGATTATTTCACCATCGTCCACACCAACATATCGCTTGCTTCCCGGTTCGCGAAGGTAAAATAAGGAATCAACCGTGCGGTGAAGGGGATCCGCTTCTCGTTTTTCAGGCTGTAAAGATTCTCTGTGGCAGGTCTGCGTTCCGCGTCAACGTAAATGACCGGCGCAGGGACTCCTTCTTCCGTTGCAACCCGAAGGTTTCCTTTCTCCAAAAGAGTAATATCCCGAAGGTTTTCCCCGTTGTCGATCTCTTCCATGCAGTAAACGATGGGACCCCGCTGTACGGCGTATCTGCCGGAGTTATCCTGATTATAGGGGTTGGATTCGATAAAGTGAACTTCCATCGGCAGATCGATCGTTACGCTGTCGCCGTCGGAAAGTTCGAATTTTGCAAACCCGTTTTCGGTGACACCTTGATATTCTACGCACCAAGCGGGGATCCGGACGAAGAGGGTCATAGGTTCTCCGCGGTATTGGAAGGTGATCCTGCCGTCGTTCGGGTAATTGGTGGTTTGGGTCAAGAGGGCATCTTTTCCGCCAATTTGAAGGGTCGTCTCGCTATTCATAAACTGATTGCAATAGACCGAGTCTCCGTCTACGGTATACGCGTAGCGGGGAATGGAAGCCAACATTCTTACGATGTTGGGAGGGCAGCAGGAGCAGGCAAATACTTTGACCCGTTCGCAGATGGGCTGATAAGTGCTTCTGCCATACTTCTTGCGGTCGATCTCCAAGGGGTTGGTGTAGAAGAATTTTTCCCCGTCCAAGGACAATCCGGAAATAAATCCGTTGTAATAGACCCGTTCAATGACGTCTCCGTATTTGGAATTTGCTTCCATTTCCTGCATCGCTCCGGCAAACATGGCAAGGGAGATGGCGGCACAGGTTTCGTTGTAGGTATCGCTGTTGGGCAGGTCGTATTTGTAAGAGAATTTTTCTCCCGCATGGTCGGCTCCGATTCCGCCGGTGATACTCATCTTGTAATTGGTAACGTCATGGAATAACCGATGGCAGGCGGCTTTTAATTCTTCGTCTCCGTCCTCTTTTGCCAGCATCGCCATGGCGGTGTAAAGATAGCACGCCCGTACCGAATGTCCCACCGCTTCGGACAATTCCCGCAAGGGGAGATTGCTTTGGGTCTGCTCGATATATCCGTGCTCTTTGTCTTTTTCGTTGTTCCCCCGTTGATTGATGAAAAATCTTGCAAGTTCAAGATGTTTTTCGTTCTTCGTAATTCTGTAAAGTTTCAGAAGTGCCAATTCGATCTCTTCGTGTCCGGGGGTCACGAAGGGGGCGCTTTGCTCTTCTACAAAGATCCGATAAACCAAATCCACGTATTTTAAGACGCAGTTCATCAAAAGATCCTTGCCCGTTGCCTTTTGATATGCCACGGCGGCTTCGATGGCGTGTCCTAAACAGT
>JAZNDV010000105.1:0-4889 GCA_045588285.1 Eubacteriales bacterium | reverse complement strand
GGACGGGGGGATACGTCAGCGCCCCCGTGGTGTTCGAGGCGGCACGGTTGAACTTCCGGACGCTGATTCACGAGCAAAACGCTTTTGCCGGGGTCACCACCAAAATGCTCGCGCCCAAGGCGGATCGGGTCTTGCTCAGTTTTCCTTTGGCGCACCCCCTCAAATGTGATCCGGAAAAGTGTACGGTGATCGGAAATCCGGTCAAAGAAGAATTTCTTAAGATCACAAAAGAAGACGCCCGCCGTCAGTTGGGAATCGCCCCCGACGAAGCTTACGTTTTGTCTTACGGCGGAAGTCTCGGTGCCCGCCGGGTCAACGATACCTTTATTGAACTTGCCCGCCTTGCCGCCCCCGAAAACGCCATGACCCTTTATCACGGGGCTGCAAGAGATTACGCTTACGTTTGCGAAGCATTGAAAGACGTGATCGCTTCTTGTCCCAGGATCCAGGTTCAGGAATATATCTACGATATGCCTCTGCGTATGGCGGCGGCTGATCTGGTCATTGCCCGTTCCGGTGCGATGACCTTGACGGAGCTTGCCGCGCTGGGCAAACCCTCTATTCTTATTCCTTCCCCCAACGTGACTGAGAATCATCAATTTTTCAACGCAAAAACCTATTCGGACGCAGGTGCCGCCGTTCTTTTGGAAGAATCGGAACTTTCCGGTGAAGTTTTGTACGCGACCCTCTGTGATCTGGTCTTCGACCGGGGACGGCTCTGCGATATGGAACGTGCTGCCCGCACCCTTGCCCATCCTGCGGCAACGGCGCGGATCTGCAATGAAGTAGAGGCTCTGTTAAAGTGATTTTCACCTTTTCTCTCCCGCGGCATAAGATGGAATGAATTCCGAAAAAAGGGGTACATATTATGCCGAAGTTCCGGATCGAGGGAGGGAATTCCCTTTGCGGAGTAATTGATATTCAAGGTGCAAAAAACAGCATTTTGCCCATCATGGCGGCGACCTTGACCGCCGACGGTGAATGTGTCATTGAAAACTGTCCCGACATCAGCGATACCCATACGGCGTTGGAAATTCTCCGAACTTTGGGCGCTCAGGTAAAACATCGCGGAAATACCGTTCGGGTGGATTGCCGCAACGTTATTGATTACGAGATCCCCGATGCTTTGATGCGAAAAATGCGGTCTTCCGTCATATTTTTGGGAGCATTGTTGTCCCGCCACGGAAAAGCCGTTATCTCTTTCCCCGGCGGTTGCGAATTGGGACCCCGTCCCATTGATCTTCATCTTGCCGCATTGGAAAAAATGGGTGTATCCATTCAGGAAGAATTTGGAAGCCTGTTTTGTAACGGTCAATCTCTCCGGGGGTGCGAGATCCCCTTGGCGTTTCCCAGCGTCGGAGCGACGGAAAACATTATGCTTGCCGCCGTCCGGGCAAAGGGAACTACCGTTATTACCAATGCCGCGCGAGAACCGGAAATTGAGGATCTGCAGAATTTTCTCAACGAAATGGGGGCTTCCATTCGAGGTGCCGGTTCCAGTACCGTTGTCATTCACGGTGTCGATTCTTTGAACGGTTGCCGTCATAAGGTCATTCCCGACCGCATCGTTACCGCAACCTATCTTTGCGCCGTCGCCGCAACCCGGGGAAACGCTCTCTTGCGTGCTACCTGCCCTCGGCATAACGCCGCCTTGATTTCAGCGCTTCGACAATCGGGATGTGAGATCGAAGAACGGGGGGACCTTCTTCGGATCTCCTGTGATTCTCTCAAATCTGCCCGCCGGATCCGTACCATGCCCTATCCCGGATTCCCTACCGATGCTCAAGCACCTTTTATGGGGTTGATGTGCGTGGCGAAGGGGAGTACCGTATTCGTCGAAACCATTTTTGAAAACCGATATAAACATATTGCTGAACTTCAGCGCATGGGCGCGAATATCACCCCTGAGGGCAGAGTTGCCGTCGTAGAAGGGGTAAAACATTTGAAAGGCGCCCCCGTTCAAGCTACCGATCTGAGAGGCGGTGCCGCCTTGATCATTGCCGCCCTCGCCGCCGAAGGCGTTACTGAAATTTCTGATATCTATCATATTGACCGCGGATACGAGCGTCCGGAATTCGTCCTGTCTCAATTGGGTGCAAATATTCAGCGGATCTGACCCCCCGGATCTTTCGGGGGAGAAAGGACAAGCCATGAAAAGCGAAATGGAAAAACTTCGGGAAAAACAGCACCGCCGCCGAAAAAAACGCACGTTGCGTATCTTGGCGCTTTCTCCGCTGATCGCATTGGTATTCGTTGCGGCACTTTCTTTGCTTACCCGGATCAATACGGTAATCGTTTTGAATCCTACTCTTTATTCTTCCATGGATATTTCCAAACATTTTTCTTTTTCTGTGGGAGACAGCTTGTTTTCCGTGGATCGAAACAAATTGGCAGAAAAAATTGCGGGGTCTTGTCCTTACGTAAAATCCGCGGAAATAAATTATAAGCTTCCCAGTGATCTTGAAATCGTCCTTACCCCCGCAGAAGTTGCATTTGCCGTGCGAACTGAGACCGAGGTCCTTTTGCTGGATCCGGATTTTAAGGTCCTGGAAGTTGTGGACCGTATTCCGGAAGGCGTTCTTTCCGTGGACGGCATGGACGTTGTCTCTTATGAAGTCGGTTATCCTTTGGACGAAAATAAAAATATACAAGTCACCATTGTCCGGGATCTTTTTACGGAATTGGCAGAGCGAGGATTGGACAAGCATACGTCGAAGATCGATCTTTCCAAGAAATATAATATTTCGCTTCAGATCTACGGCGTGATTTCCGTCTATCTCGGGAACTCTCAGGACTTTGATCCCAAGATGAATATGTTGGTCAAGATCCTCAATGAAAACGACGTGACCGTTCCCGCCGAGATCCGGGTTCGCAATCCGGCAGAGGGGCGTTATTCCCGTCTTGACACCCCCGCGGATCCCACCGACGATTCCGATTCCGAACCGGAAAATTCTTCCTCGAACGACATAAATGGCTAAAATTCGTAAAATGTTCGGAATAAAATCAAAAAAAAGACACTTTAATAACTTTTCTTTTGCTTAAAACTGTGATATAATAGATATAAATACACGCAATGCATTACAGAGAAGAAATTGAACCATCGAAAGGAAGTAATGAGATATGGCTTTCAGAAGCATTGAGGAACCCGAAGCATTGGTATCCATCAAGGTCATCGGGGTCGGCGGCGGCGGCGGAAACGCAGTTAACCGCATGATTCAAGATGACGTCAAGAGCGTTGACTTTGTCGTCGCTAACACAGATGCCCAGGATCTGGAGGATTCTCTGGCGTCCAATAAGATCCTTCTCGGTCAGAAAGTGACCAACGGCCGCGGTGCCGGCGCAAACCCCGAAGTGGGCCGCCGTGCTGCCGACGACAGCCGGGAACAGATCTCGGAATCTCTGAAGGGCGGCGAAATGGTCTTTATCACTGCCGGTATGGGCGGCGGTACCGGAACCGGTGCGGCTCCTCTGGTTGCTGAAATCGCCAAAGAAATGGGTCTTTTGACCGACGGCGTCGTGACCAAACCCTTCGGCTTTGAAGGAAATCTGAAAATGAAGCGCGCAGAAAAGGGTATCGAAGATCTCCGCAGCCACGTGGACTCTCTCATCGTAATCCCCAACGAGCGCCTCAAATACGTTGCCGATGACCGCATCTCTCTGGTTAACGCCTTTGCTATGGCGGACAGCGTTCTCAAGCAGGGCGTTCAGTCTATTTCCGACCTGATCCAAGGGCGCGGAATTCTGAACCTGGACTTCGCTGACGTTTGCGCCATCATGAAGGACGCAGGCTACGCTCACATGTGCGTTGCCAACGCCAAGGGGAAGGATAAAGCGGAAGAAGCTGCTCGCAAGGCAATCGTTTCTCCCTTGTTGGAAACTTCTGTTTCCGGTGCAAAGGGTATCATCATCAACTTCACTGCAGACCCCGAAGTTGCTTTGGACGATATTTACCGTGCCGCTGATATTATCCGTGAAGAAGCCGATCCCGATGCAAACATCATCTGGGGTGTGGAATTGGACGATGATCTGGAAGACGAACTTCGTATCACCATCATCGCCACCGGTTTTGATGAACCTCAGAACGCTTCTCTTCCCGGAAAGGCAACCAAAAATCTTTCCAACGCCGGTTACTCCTTTAAGGCATACGATGCCGTAACCAAGCCCGTCGTTCCCGCAGAACCCGTTGCGGAAAAGGCTCCCGCCGTGGATACCGCAGCCCTCTTTGAAGAATTCTCCGTCACCGATAACAGCGCTACTGCTCCCGAATCTTCCGAAGGAGATTCCGACGAAGACTTCATGAAACTGCTGAACGAAATTACCAAAGGGAAATAATTAAATCGGATAAAGCGGTGAAATCTCAATTGAGATTTCACCGCTTTTTTCACCCGTGAGAAAGACCGGCGGGAGATCCCGCCGGTCTTTCTCTTACTCATTGTCGTATTTGATTTTCTTTCGTAACGGGATTTCCAGTTTTCGCTTCATCTGTACGAACCAGCCCCCGTAAGTTCCCACCGGATCCACCAAAATGGACTTCATTTTGCAACGGTTTGCGGCAGTTATATCGGTGAATAACTGATCTCCTAACAACGCTACTTGATCCACGGGCAATTGCAACGTGTCTAAAGCCTTAAAAACCGCTTTTTTTGACGGTTTCAACGCTTCATAAAAGCAGGGGAGACCCAACGGTACGGCATAGTCTTCCGCGCGTTTTTTATGGTTGTTGGAGACGATGCAGATCTTGATCCCCGCCTCGGTCAACCCTTTGACCCAAGCCGTCACTTCTTCGTCAGGCAAAAAAACGTTCCGGGGGGCTAAGGTATCGTCCAAATCGGTAATAATGCCCCGAATTCCCAGTTCCTGCAACAGGGCAGGGGTCACTTGCGTATATC
>JAZNDV010000104.1:0-3667 GCA_045588285.1 Eubacteriales bacterium | reverse complement strand
CCCGCAAGTGGCCGCTAAAATCAAATTAGCAAATCGCTGATTTTTATTAGCAAACTTGTGGAAACCGTTCGAGTCCAATTAGCAAAATATTCATCGTGCAGCGATTAAAAGAGCACCCGATGATTTACAGACCATCATCGGGTGCAAAGATAAAAATTAACGCTGCAAACCCCGAAAAAGAGCTTGCAGCAAGTTTTTTGGCATCCCGGATTGGAGTCGAACCAACGGCCTGTCGCTTAGGAGGCGACCGCTCTATCCTACTGAGCTACCGGGACGTATTCAAAAATTATTCAGTTTTCCGCCCCTCCAGGAAACGAACGAGCTGCCGCTTAGGAGGCGGATCCTCTATCCTGCTGAGGTACAAGCGCATATACGATACAATTCAAACAAATTACCATTTGCCTTTTTGCAAAGGCGAGTGATTTAGTATAACCTTAGGAGGGGCTTGTTATATCCATTTAACTATGGGGGCGTTTGAATAGGGGCAGAGGTATTCTGCCCCCTTATTTTTAATCTTGGAACCGTAGTTCGATCATCTCTTTGATCAGCTGAACCGCCTTATCGATTCCGCCAATCTTAGAGACGTTGATGCACAAATCGTAATTCGTCAGGTCGGTCCATTTGTTGTTCGTATGGAAATTGTAATAGTTTGCTCGGGCTTTGTCCTTTTTCTTGATGATGTCCTCCGCCTTTTTCAAAGAAAGATTTCCTTCTTCTGCAATGCGGGTTTTTCTGTCATCGAGATCCGCTTGAATAAAGATCCGAAATACGTTTTGTTCGTCCCAAAGCAGATGATCTGCACAGCGACCGATGAAGACACAGGATTCTTTTGACGCCGTTTTTCGAATGAAATTTGCTTGAGCTTTGTAGATCCGGTCGTTCAAAGAATCTTCCGTCCAGTTTAGAAAATGAGAAGCCGCCGCGTGAGGTGCCAATACCATGGAATAAAGGAAACTTCCGGTTGCATTTTCTTCTTCGTGTGCCATGACGTGTTCGCAGATCCCGCTTTCTTTTGCGGCTTGCACGACTAAATCTTTGTCGTAGTACTTAATCCCGAGCTCTTGTGCCAAACGGTAACCGATCTCACTTCCGCCGGAACCAAATTGGCGAGCAATGGTTACGATGAATTTTTTCTTCATGGGTCCTTTCCGTTCTCAGTCTTGATTGTTTACGGTGAATCTCCAGGAGTCTTCACACATTTCTTCGATGCCCATTGTTGCTTTCCAGCCAAGTTTATTCAGGGATTTCGAAGGATCTGCATAGCAGGTGGGGATATCTCCGGGACGGCGGGGGTCGATCACGTAAGGAATTTCTTTTCCGCAGGCTTTTTCGTATGCCTTTATGATATCAAGAACGCTGTATCCGTTCCCCGTTCCCAAATTGTAAATATTGACTCCGGTGCAGGTCATCGCTTTTTCCATTGCTTTTACGTGACCCAATGCAAGGTCAACTACGTGAATATAATCGCGGACACCGGTTCCGTCCGGGGTGGGATAATCGTTTCCGAATACGTGAACTGCTTCGTATTTTCCGCAGGCAACGCGGGCAACGTAAGGCACTAAGTTGTTTGGAATCCCGTTGGGGTTTTCGCCGATCATGCCGCTCTTGTGGGCGCCGATGGGGTTGAAATACCGCAGGAGAACAACGCTCCAGTTAGGATTGGCAACCACAACGTCTTCCAAAATTCGTTCGATAAACAGTTTTGTGGTGCCGTAAGGATTCGTAGTAGAAAGGGGGAAATCTTCTTTAATGGGAACGGTCTTGGGATTTCCGTAAACGGTGGCGGAAGAGGAGAAAAGCATCTTCGTACAGCCGTACTTTTTCATCGCTTCACACAAAACGATGGTTCCCATTAAGTTGTTATAGTAGTACATCAGGGGTTTTTGAACTGACTCTCCGACTGCCTTATATCCGGCAAAATGAATCACAGCGTCAATGTTATTTTCAGCAAAAATGCGATCCATGGCTTCACGGTCGCACATATCTGCCTCGTAAAACTTGAAATCTTTTCCCGTAATCTTGCGGATCTTATCCAAGGCATCGGGCTTAGAATTGCTGAAATTGTCCATAATAACGATTTCATAACCCCGATCAAGCAATTCTACGCAGGTGTGACTTCCGATGTAACCTGCGCCTCCGGTAACTAAAATCATGGTAATTCTCCTAACATTATAAAAAAGTTAAAGCAGTTTAATCAGTCATTTTTTTTGTGGCGACGTCCGGAATGAAGTTGTTTCTTTTCTTCTTCTGCTTCCGTTTTCATTCGTTCTTCTTCTAATCTGCGGCGGCGGGAAGTTTGCCGTTTTCTTCGTTGCAGATAGGAAACGAGGAATAGTGCTGACGCAATCAGAAGGATTCCGCCGACAATACAAAGCAGGATCAAAAGAATCGTACGTAGGACGTTCCAAAGTTTTGATCCGAAAGAAAGGGGAACTGTTTTTTCTCCTCCGGGAGGATCTTCTAATTCAACTTCTCTCGTTTCAATTTTCAGAACGATCGTTCCAATATCTACCACGTTGTTATCTGCGTTTTTGGCAAAAACGGTAAGTTTGAGATCGGTTTCGCCCTCGTTGAGATGATCCGGCAAAGGAGATAGAGACATCGTCCCTTCCTGGAAATCAACGTTGGTAGAAAGGACCGTGTTATCGGGAATGGATACGGTAATCTTTCGGACGATCGTTCCGTTTTTTATTACGGGAATTTCCGTGGGAACAAGTAGGGAAGACGGAACTGAAACATTCCGGAATGCAGAAAATGCATATTCGAAAAGAGAAATTGTTTCTTCGTATCTTTGCTTTGAGGTTTCTGCATTGAGAAGAACGCAGATCAACGTTCTTCCGTCCCTTCTTGCAACGGAGACGAGATTGTAACCGGCATGATCGTTCCAACCCGTTTTTCCACCGACCGCATCATTATACTTTACGTTCATGTCGCTGTTTTTCATCAGCAGGCACAGGGTGGAAAAAGAGCGACCTGTTGCGTTTTTGTTGGTTGCCTCCATCGTGTAGGACGTTTTTTCAAACACGGTGCGAAAGGTCTTGTTTTTTAATGCATCTTTCGTTAACAGCGCGAGATCTTCTGCAGTAGTGAAATTGTTTTCTTCGTATGAACCGTCCGCGTTTGTAAAGGACGTATTCATTGCGCCCAGTTTTTTCATTCGTTGGTTCATTGCATCGGCAAAAGCACGCTCCGATCCGTTAACGGCAACGGCAATGGTTTTTGCTGCATCGGAAGCGGAAGTGAGCATCACCGCATAAAACAAATCTCTTAATCTGACCTTCTCTTCCGGAACGAGCGATATGTGGGTCCCTTCCCGGTCAACGCTGTCAAAGGTTTCTTTTGTTACCGTTACCGTTTCGTCCTCTTTTCCTGATTCGATGCCTAAAAGGACGGTCAAGATTTGGGCTGTATCTGCGGGAGAAAGCATTTTTTTGCTGTCTTTTTCGTACAGGATCGATCCGGTGTCCGCGTCCATTACGATGACAGCGCCGGAGTTGATTTCCGGTGTCGTATTTTGATTTGTATTTTGCGGTTCTGCAGAAACTGAGGTGCAGAACAATGTGATGCAAAGTACTGTTGCAAGAAAAAATGACGAAAGTCTTTTCATAAGCATTACCACGAATAAACACATTGGAGTTCAATAATTACACATGAACATATTATACAA
>JAZNDV010000103.1:0-7100 GCA_045588285.1 Eubacteriales bacterium | reverse complement strand
TTTCGTAACTGGCAGGTCACGAGTTCATTATAACACATCAGGAGTTTTTCTTCAACGTGCATCGGCAATAGCCTCTATTGAACCACGCGACTATCGCGTGGTTTTCTGTATACAAAAAAGCCCTCACCAATGCTCGGTGAGGGCGAATTTTTCAGATGCGTTCAATGGTGTGTTTCTTGAAAATTTTGTTCCAAGCTTTGATGACCAGTTTTTCCAACCACGTTCTCCAAAGGAAGAAGGCAATTAACGCACTTACGGTTCCCAAAATCGTTCCCGCCATAATATCCGTGGGAAAATGAACGTACACGTACAACCGGGAAAATGCAATCAAGACCGCAAGAATCAAGGCGGGGATCCCCCATTTCCGGTCGTACAGTACGATAGAAACCGCGGAAGCAAAGGAGGAACCGGTGTGTCCCGAAGGGAAGGAAAACTGCCCCGGTCTCGGCACTAAAAGACTGTCTCCGTCCAGCAATGCTCCGGGGGTATCAAAGGGTCTGGGACGTTCTACGATTTTCTTTAAGATTTCATTCCCCAGAATCGTGGTGATGATCAAGCCCAATCCCATGGTGATCCCGATTTTCCGGGTTCTTTTGAAGCACAGGAAGACGATTGCGACGGCAATCCAAATCAGTCCCTCGTCCCCTAACTTCGTAATGACCGTAAATAACGAGTCTAAAAAGGGCGTCCGCCAGGTTTGGATCCAGTTGTCAACGCCGAGATCCCAATCCGTCAGCCCTTGAGGAAAAGGAATTGCAAGTAAATTAAACATTTCCGTATCTCCTTTGTTCCGGAATAACCGGTTTCTTTGTTGAATATGTTAATGTAGGACAACCTATGTTTCAGTGGTTCTTATTATATCATTCCTATACGGAATTGTCAATAATCTTTTGTTTTTTTTCGAAATTTTCCTCTTTGACACAAAAAAAACGGAAATTTGCTCTTTACAGATTGAAAAAAATGTGGTATAATATTAAAATAGAAAATAATGTCGCTTTCGGGCGAAGTACAAAAAGACAGGAAAGGATGAACACAAATGTATACTTTGGGTTTTATCGGTGCCGGACATATGGGCTCGGCGCTGATCGAAGGATTCCTCTCCGGAAATATCCTTACTCCCGCATCCATCTGCGCTTACGATTCTGACGAAAAGGTCCGCACTTCCCTCTCCGTAAGGGGGATCACCGTCCTTGAGAGCGAAGCGGCCGTTGTCTCCGCTTCCAAAATCGTCGTTCTTGCCGTCCGTCCCTCGGACGTGAAGGTCGTAATGGAAAAAATCCGCGATGCCGTCACCTTTAACAACGTGATCGTGAACCTCGCCGCCGGAGTGACCATCTCCGCCGCGAAAAAGTATCTTGGCAAAGAGTGTAAACTCCTTCGGGCGATTCCCAACGTTGCTTGTGAATACGGCAAAGGAATCACCGCTATGGCATACGAAATGCCTATTACGTATCAGGAATTGCAAACCGTCAAAGATCTCTTTGAATCGGTCGGGATTTTGCGGGTGGTAGAGGAGAAGAAACTCAACGATTATATCGCCGCTTCCGGTTCCGCTTCCGCATACTTCTATTATATGGTGAAAGCCATTGCCGAAGGGGCTGTTGCTCAGGGAATTGATTCTGAAACGGCAGAGTTGATTGCAGCTCAGGTTTTTGCCGGTTCTGCTAAGATTATGGAATCTACCAAGAAATCTGCCGATGAACTGTTGGCTTCCGTCGCTACCCCCAAGGGTACGACCGCAGAAGCCATTAACGTCATGGAAAAGAGCGGTTTTTCTCAGATCATGGCGGACGCAATGCTCGCTTGCACCAAGCGCGCCAATGACATGGACGTTATCAACCTTCCGTAAGGATTCGTAATGTGAATTTTTTGTGGAAGAATGGGCGATTTTAAGTATTGTTTTGTTCTGAAAGTCCCAAAAATGGTGCTTTGATTTTTTCTTTTGTGCATTGTTACCAAAAAGATATTGCGAATTTTGGCGATATTGCCACTATGAAAAAATCGCATTTTATGTTATTATGTAGTAAGTAAAATTTTGCAATCAAAACTGGAGGTATATTTGCTGTGGCAGGTTTAACGTTAAAAGGAATCGGTAAGGTTTACGCCGGCGGTGTTCGTGCCGTTACCGATGTTAATCTCAAAATTAAAGATAAGGAATTCATTATTCTGGTCGGTCCTTCCGGTTGTGGTAAATCCACCACCCTTCGTATGATCGCCGGTTTGGAAGAAATCACCGAAGGGGAACTCCGCATTGACGACCGTTTGGTCAACGACGTTGCTCCCAAGGATCGGGATATTGCGATGGTGTTCCAGAACTACGCTCTTTATCCCCACATGACCGTTTATGAAAACATGGCGTTCGGTCTGAAGCTTCCCAAGGTTTCCAAGGAAGAAATCATGCGCCGCGTCGACGAAGCTGCCCGTATTCTCGATATTTCCCACCTCTTGGATCGCCGTCCCAAGGCACTGTCCGGCGGTCAGAGACAGCGTGTTGCCCTCGGTCGTGCCATCGTCCGTGAACCCAAAGTTTTCCTTTTGGACGAACCTCTTTCCAACTTGGACGCAAAACTCCGTGCTTCCATGAGAACGGAATTGTCCAAGTTGCACAGAAAACTTGGAACCACCTTTATCTACGTTACCCACGACCAGACCGAGGCTATGACCATGGCTGACCGTATCGTCGTTATGAAAGACGGCTTCGTTCAGCAATGCGACGCTCCTCAGGTTCTGTACGATACTCCCTGCAACCTGTTCGTTGCCGGCTTCATCGGTTCTCCCCACATGAACTTCATCGAAGTGAAACTGACCCGCCGCGGAGACGATATGTTCGTCAACTTCGGTGATGAATCTCTGAAGATTCCCGAATCCAAGGTCAAAACCGAAAATTACGAAAAACTCTTGTCTTACGGCGGCAAGCAAGTCATTATGGGAATCCGTCCCGAAGATATTTACGACGATCCCTTCTACTTTGAAAAATATCCGGATTCTATCATCCCTGCCGAGGTTGAAGTTACGGAAAAGATGGGTGCCGAAACGTATCTGTATTTGGACGTTCAGGAGAACAAGTTCACCGCCCGCGTCGATCCTACCTCCGTTGCCAAGCCGGGTGACAGCATTAAGATCGCTCTGGACATGAATAAGATCCACCTCTTTGATATTGATACCGAGCAGACTATTATTAACTAAGGTTCTTTTACTTATGACCCCATCGAATTTCCCAAAAAATTGTCTTTTCGCCTCTCCCTCACGTCTGTGAGGGGTGGGGCGTTTTGCGTTTTTTGAGGAATTTATGATAAAACAATATTCGGAAGGTGTCACGATGACCTTTGATTTTCCCTCTGCCCACAAGCAGTATCTCCCCTTGATTCAAAAGGTCGTCACTTCTTATCCGGAGCGTTATCGGGACGATTTGATCCAGGAAGGACTTTGGGGTCTGTATCTTGGCTGTTGTGCTTACGATCCTGCAAAGGGTGTTCCATTTGATGCTTATATTAAAGTCTGTATCCGCAACCGTGTCTGTTCTGCTGCCCGGGGGTTTGCTTCCGATTACAAGTTGATCCCCTTGGAAGACGTGGGGGCAACCCTTCCTTCCTCCGACCTTCCTCTCGAAGAGCGGTACGCTGAATCCGATGCCGTCCGGGAAGCATTTCGGGATCTGCAACCCCGACTTTCTCCATTGGAACACCGGGTTCTCGTTCTTTATCTATCCGGTAATTCCCGCGTCGCCATTGCTCAGCAATTGGGGATTTCTCCCAAATCTGCCGATAACGCTATGACGCGGATCAAACAGAAAATCCGGGATCTTATCCCGTATTGAAAAATAAATACGCCCGAATATAGTAGGTGCGGTCACTCCGTTTTACAGGGCTGTAACGCTGAGAATTTATAGAATATGCACGGTATTCTGTGATTCACTCCGTTGCAATAGGTTAGCGACCTCAGAGGGGTTTCTTTTCGTTCCCGTGGAAAAGGATGAACGCTCGCCGGTGCGATTCCGGCTTGGGTGAAAATTATTGAAGCGAGGTATCTCACAATGTATGAAGACAAGGAATTAACCTGTAAAGACTGCGGAAAAACGTTCGTTTTCACCGCCGGTGAACAGGAATTTTATGCGGAAAAGGGCTTCCAGAATGAGCCCCAGCGCTGCAAGGAATGCCGCGATGCCCGCAAGAACGCTTCCAGAGGTGCGAGAGAATATTTCACCACCACCTGTGCGAAGTGCGGCGGCGAAGCTAAAGTTCCCTTCCAGCCCAGAGAAGACAAGCCCGTTTACTGCAGCGCTTGCTTTGCAGAAATGAAGGCTCAGTCGGAAGAATAAGCAATCCTTCCCATGGGAAACAGACCGTGCATTTGTTTTCTTAACAATCGAAAAGGTGGACAGCTTTGCCCACCTTTTCCTTTTGTCAGAGGTGCTTTATGAAAATCAATATAAAGAAGGCTTCCTACGAAGAAGTTATGGCGCTTCCCCGTCCAAAACACAAGAGACCTCTCCGTCCGAATCTGTTCTTTTGGTGTTTAATTCGGGCGCTGTCGATTCCTGCATTGATAAAAACAAAATTTACTTATACCACCGAACGCATGGAGCAGGCAGGGGACGGTCCTTGGCTGATTCTTATGAATCATTCTTGTTTCCTTGATTTGAAGATTGCTTATAAAATCTTTTTTCCCAAGCCCTTCTGCGTGGTTTCCACTACCGACGGATTTGTCGGGATTCCTTGGCTGATGCGTTGGATCGGCTGTATTCCTACTCAAAAATTCGTATCGGATATTACTTTGATCCGGGATATTCTGCACGCTGTCAAAACCGAAAAGACCAGCGTTCTCATGTACCCTGAAGCCGGTTATTCCTTTGACGGTACTGCGACTCCTTTGCCCCGTAAGTTGGGCGTTCTTCTCAAAAAGTTAGATATTCCGGTCGTTTCTGTTATCACGGAAGGTGCATTTCTCCGCGATCCTCTCTATAATTGTCTTCAAAAGCGAAAGGTAAAGGTTTCTGCTACCGTCAAATGTTTGTTGACTCCGGAAGAAATTCGCACCAAGTCCGTAGAAGAATTGGATCAGATCCTGGACGAGGCCTTTGCTTTTGATAATTTCAAATGGCAACAAGAAAACAATATTAAAATCGATGAACCGTTTCGTGCTGACGGTCTTCACCGCATCTTGTATCAATGCCCCCATTGCGGCGCGGAAGGAAAAACGGAAGGCAAGGGAATCCATCTCACCTGTCATGCCTGCGGAAAAGCTTACGAGTTAACTCCTTACGGCAAGATGTCTGCTCTGAAAGGGGAGACGGAATTCGATCATATCCCCGATTGGTATCAGTGGCAACGCCAAAACGTCAGAGCTCAAATCGAATCCGGCGAATATTCTTTGGATATTCCGGTAAAAATCGCTATGCTTGTAGACTATAAAGCCCTTTATATGGTGGGCGAAGGCCGCCTCATTCATAACGCTGACGGCTTTACTCTTACCGGCTGCGACGGAATGCTGAATTACTCCCAACCACCTCTCACGTCCTACACTTTGAACGCCGACTATTTTTGGTACGAGATCGGCGATATCATTTCCATCGGAAACCGCAACGCCCTCTACTATTGCTTCCCGCAAGACCCCCGCGTATCCGTTACCAAAGCCCGCCTCGCCACCGAAGAATTACACAAAATTACAAAAGCAAAAAAATAATAGTTTTATCAAAAAAGGCACCCTCGAGGGTGCCTTTTTCGTGCTTATTGCTTTTTATCTTTCATGAAGTTCTTCATACGAACCGAGTGATCCAAGATCCGTTTCCGCAGACGAATGTTTTTGGGGGTGACTTCCACCAATTCGTCGTCGGCGATGAATTCCAAAGATTGTTCCAAACTCAAAATTCTGGGGGGGACCAAGCGTAACGCTTCGTCTTTTCCGGCGGAGCGAATGGCGGTCATGTGCTTTTTCTTGCAGACGTTGACCACGATATCGTTCTGCCGGCTGGCTTCCCCGACTACCATACCGCCGTATACTTCTACCCCGGAACCGATGAACATCGCCCCGGAATCCTGGGAATAAAACATACCGTAATTGGTGGTGTCGCCGGTTTCGTACGCAACCAAAGAACCGTTGAGACGGCGGGGAATATCTCCCTTGAAGGGAGCGTAAGAGTCGAAGATGGAACTCATGATTCCTTCTCCTCTCGTATCGGTCATAAATTCACTCCGATAGCCGAACAGCCCCCGGGCAGGAACGATAAATTCCAACCGGGTACGGTCGCCCACTTGGGTCATGGACGTCAATTCGCCTTTGCGGTATCCCATCTTTTCCATGACGGCTCCCACGGAATCCGCAGGCACGTCTACTACAAGCCGTTCCATCGGCTCGGAAAGAACGCCGTCGATCTCTTTATACAACACTTTCGGGGTACTGACCTGGAACTCAAACCCTTCCCGGCGCATATTTTCAATGAGAATGGAAAGGTGCATTTCTCCGCGTCCGCAGACCTTGAACGCTTCGGTGGAATCGGTGTCGCTGACCCTCAGCGAAACGTCTTTCAGCAGTTCTTTATACAGTCTTGCCCGGAGATTGCGGGAGGTCACGTATTTTCCTTCTCGGCCGGCAAAGGGAGAATCGTTGACCATGAAGGTCATTTCCATGGTAGGCTCGGAAATCTTGACGAAGGGCAGCGGTTCTACTGCGTCGGGGGCGCAGATGGTATCACCGATGGTGACGCTTTCGATCCCCGAAACGCAGACTACGTCGCCCGGCTTTGCCTCGGTGCAGGGGACACGGTTTAACCCTTCAAATTGATACATGGAAACGATTCGCGCCTTGGAGTTGGGGCGGGAACCGTGATAATCGCACAGGACCACGTCCTGATTGATCTTCATGATCCCCCGTTCCACCCGGCCGATGGCGATCCGCCCTACGTATTCGTTATAGTCAATGGAGGAAACCAACATCTGCAACGGTGCGTCGTCTTCCCCTTGGGGCGGATCAAAATAGTCCACGATCGCGTCCAGAAGAGGCTTGAAATCCTTCATTTCCGCGTCGGGAGAAAGCCCCGCAACGCCGGTGCGTCCCGAAGCAAAAATGACCGGAGAATCCAATTGCTCGTCGGTGGCGTCCAG
>JAZNDV010000102.1:0-9658 GCA_045588285.1 Eubacteriales bacterium | reverse complement strand
AGGAGACGCGAAAGCGTCTCCTCCTCAATTTGTCCGTCGGTTTTTATGATTCGAAATAATGCTTCATATCTTCATCGGTAAGGGAAAAATAGGATTTCAAATCCGCCTTCACCGCAGCGGTACGGACACCGTCTTTAACGTAATTGCGGATCTTTTCAATACTGTTATTCCAATGGGACTCGGTTCTGCCCCACCGCTGGCGATCCCGGGGAATCTCCGATCTTACGGCGGAAACAAGGGAATCGAGCACCGAATTGATATAGGTCTCGTTCAATACCGTATTCATCAATTCTCCGTAACGCTTCAAAAAAGCGTCTCTCCCTTTGGGATTCTGCAAAAGAGCGTTGATCAGAACATGGTCTCCCCCGGAATTGTTTAAGAACCATGCCACGGGGCTTTCCTTGACGTAAAAGGACCAATCCAGATCAAAAAACATCCAACGCCATTTACCGTCCCCCTCGGAAGTACGGAATCGGCGGATATTGGCAAGATCCCGGTCTCCGAAATAAGAACGGCAAATGTACCAATCCATCAAACTGGTAACGTCGATTTCTTCGGTGAGATGGGCGTAGGCTTCGTCGGTCGTCATATCGTGGGATTTTACGTAATTTTTCAACGCCGTAAAATCCTTGGCGGAACCGGTCTGGGTATACCCGCCGGAAGAATAGACGATATCTACCGAATCTTCCGACACATCAAAATGGCTTGCCACGTAATCGTCGCTGAACCGTTCCCGAAGATAGTAGATCCCCCAATATTCTCCCCCGAGATACAACACCACCGGCTTGATCGCCTGGGCGTATAACGCAGTCGTTCCATCGACCGCGGCCGTTGCCAATTCGTCCCGGAGCAGAGCGTTTGCCCAGTCTTCACTTCCCCCTTTGAGAAGCAAGGAATTGAATTCATCAAATTCCCGATTTTCAAACAAAGGGTATTTCAGAGTACCCAACCCGTATTCCGACCGAAACCGCAACTGAAAATTCTGTTTTGCACCCTTACGGCTGTCATTTCCGTGAAGGCGGAATCCAAAGGGAACGGAGAATTTCTCTTCTCCCCCTTCGATAAGAGTCAACTGTCCTTCGTATTCAAAATCCTGATCCACGTGGTTCAAAATTCCCGATTCTTCCCCGGTCAAGCAGGACTGAGGAATGGATACGGTTACCACGGGAAGATCGTGCTTCACTCCGGTAATATAGGTATACGCTCCATAATCGCTGGTCCGCACGCCGTCAGAAGAAAAAGTGCGCAACGTGACCGCGCCTTCGATGGAGATCGGCTCGGTATAAACGGGAGACGCGGTAGTGGGACGGCTTCCGTCCAAGGTATAATAGACCGTTCCCGTCCCGCTGAGAGATACCGTCACCGGTGCGTCGTAGATTCCGGAAGGAAGATTTGCAGTAGGCGCGGCAACGGCGTTGTCATATCCTTCCCCGTTTTCACTGCCCGGGGTAGGGACGGCAAAATAACGGAAAGCCCTTCCGTTACGGCCGTAACTTTCGTTTTTCGCAAGGTCGGAAGGAAGAACGAGCACGTCGCAAAAAGCACCGTCCTTTGCCAGATACACTGATTCCCCTTCCGAACTGATCTTAAACGGTGCGTGGTTCTTCCCCAGCGTTCCATCGCCGGAGCAATAGACCAGGAAAAATTCTCCCGGCTGCAAGGTTACGGAAGGAAACGAAAAGCGTTCCGGTTCTTTGCGTTTGTCGGTCAAGGTATAGCCCGAAAGATCCAAGGGTTGATCGGAATTGTTTTTCACTTCCACCCAATCGTGACCGTCCCCGGAAGACAGCACTTCCGAAAGAATCAATTCCGGCAGTGCGAGCCCTTCCAAATAAGCAGCGTACCCTTCCCGGGTATTGGCATAACCGGGAGTGGGATATTCACAAACCCCGTCCGGGGAAAAGGATTCCCCCTTCGTTGACGGGGAATAGGTCAGTTGCGATACGGCGTTTCCCCCGTAGGTCAGATAGACCGTCTCCCCTTCGGCAGACAAATGAAAGGGGGCATTTTCCGGAAAAACCACCGTCAGATACTCCCCTTCCCGGATTTGCAATCCGGTCAAAGGATACGCGTTGGGAACGGAAAGATCGTCGGTCAGCGCATAAAGGGAAAGGTCCACCGGTTCTCCTTCCCGATAATACAGTTCCACCCAATCCAAAGAATGCCCCATGGTCAATTTTTCATTGTCAGGCATAACTTCGTTGATCACGATATTTGCAGGTTTCGTAACGGATCCGGAATCCGAAGGAGATTCCTCTGCCTGCCGGCAACCGGAAAGGGTCAACGCAAAAACAAGCAATGCAAAAATCAAAAGCCGAGACCGTTTCATTATCACACCTCACAAACCAACATTGATATAATTTTATTATATCACACGCCGTTCTGCACTGCAAGACGCGGAATGAAAACTTTTCCTTAATAATTTGTGAAGTCCCCGCAGAAAAAAACGAAGCCCCCTTAATCTTCTTCTAATGAAAGGAACCGGTCCCTACCGGTCAAGAATCGTGCCTTTCGGTATCTCACGCCTTGACAAGGGAAATATTTTGTGATATACTGATACCATTCTCAAGGAAAAGAGTGTTTTTATGATCGAGTACGGTATGCCGAATTTGGTGGAATGTAAGGATATTGACGAATGTGCGGTTCTTTGCCATCGGCTTGGGTTAAAGTTTATTGAAATCAATCAGAGTTTCCCGAAATATCAGCCGGCGGACATGGAGATTTCCCACCTGTTGGAATTGAAAGAGCAGTATGGCATCGGCTATTCCATTCATATGGACGAGGCGATGAACCCCTTTGACTTCAATGATAAGGTAGCGGAAGTTTACCGAAACAACGGGGTGGAATCCATCGAATTTGCAAAAAGACTCGGAATTAAAAAATTAAATCTGCACCTGCTTCGGGGGATCTACGTGACCCTTCCGGGGAAACGGATCTTTTTGAACGACGTATACGAGGAAGATTATCTGAATAAGGTACGCTTATTCCGGGACGTCTGCGAACGGGCAATCGGAGAAAGCGGAATTAAAATTTGCATTGAAAACACCGACGATCCCTTTCTCCCCTGTCATCACAAAGCCATGGAAGTGCTTTTGGAATCTCCGGTGTTCGGATTGACTCTGGACACGGGACACGATCAAGCGTCCAATCACGTGGACTTAGAATTTTTCCGGAAAAACAAAGGCCGGCTCTGCCACGTTCACTTGCACAACTGCAAAGAAAAATCTCCCCATCTTCCTTTGGGAGAGGGGGACGTGGACGTCCACGATATGTTGGAATTGGTACAAGAGACCGGGGCAGACTGTGTCATTGAAGTCAAGACCATTGAGGGCTTGGAGCAATCGGTGGCTTGGCTGAAGAAACACGGAAAATTCAATTAAAAAAACAGCGGTGAAGACGTTCTTCACCGCTTTTTGATTTTATCGTTACCGTCTTCCGCCGGGGTACATACCTCCCGGTCCGCCGCCGTGGTCGCCTCCGCCGGGATTAAAACCGCCCGTTCCGGAAGATCCGGTGCCATTTCCGAGTTGGGGAGTAATCTTTGATCCGTCCACCACAAAATAACAGGAAGAGAGCTCATCGGTCTGATCGGTCATAAAATAAATCCCGATCCGCCCCCGCAAAGGACAGATTCCAGAGATAAGAACCTCACCCTCGGCATCGCAGACCTGAATTTCCGTAGTCCCGTCGAGAGAACCGCCGGACAGTGTATAAAGATACTCGCCCGCCGTATGCCCCGCAACCTCATTCCACATGGAAGAAGAAGCCGCAACCCCCAAAAGGGTGCCCCCGGTGAAGGAAGAAATAAACTCAATATCCAAACAGCTGTTTCCGCCGTTGGAAGGACCGAAAACCGTTACCGTACCGCCGTTCATGTGGAACGTACCGTTAGAATCCAGTCCGTCCCCCTGGGCAAAGACCGAAAGAGTCCCTCCGTTTACCGTAAAGGCGTGATTTTCTGCATTGGAAGAAGGCACGGAACCTCCCATATTGACCCCGTCATCAGAAGCATTGATCCGCACAGTGCCGCCGTTCAAGGTGAAGGAAGCCTTGGATTCGATCCCTTCCGTGGCGTTTTCAATGACGATGGAAGTATCTTCTCCGGAGACGGTCAGATCTCCGTGGGTAGCAATTCCCTTGGCTTTGGACGAATTCAGCGTAAGCGTGCCCCCGTCAATAACGGTATCGCCGGCACAATGCAGGGCGTGATCCGTGGAAGATACGGAAAGATTTCCCCCGGTAATTTTCATGGCAGTTCCGGACTTTATCCCCTTCGAAGAGGGATCCTCGGTCTCGACGGGATCCTTCTGAGAGGAATTCTCTCCGGGGAATCCCATCGCCCCAAAACCGCCGAATCCGAAAGAATTCCCTGCGGAAACGGAAATCTCCCCGGTAGTGGTAACGTCTACCATTCCCCCGGAGATCGAAAGCAATCCGTCGGCGGAAATGCCGTCCCCCCCGGCATTGATCGTCACGGTTCCGCCGTTGAGATCAACGTTACCCGCAGAAACGGTGTCATCTTCATCGGGAGACGCTTTGATCCCATCATTTTCGGCGGTCAAATTCAGTATTCCCCCGTCGATTTTCAGGTAATTGTCACAGGCAAGAGCGTTGTTTTTTGCGGTTACGGTGACTGTTCCGGAAAGGATCTTCAAAATCGCTCCGGGACCGCCCTTGATCCCGTTTTTGCTGTTTCCGCTGACCCTTAGACTTCCCTCTCCCCCAAGAACCAGAGCAGAGCCGTTTTTGAACTTTAACGCCGCCCCTTCTTCGTGTTCCGTCACAGGATCCGAAAGGAAGTTTTCGCTCTCTTCCTGCAAATAAATGCAGACGGAAGAAGATTTATTGCAAGTCAGTGCAGGACCGACGGAAGATGCCAGGGAAAGACCGTCCAAGATCAGGAATACGCCGGAAGTCTCTTTTGCCACCGTTATCGAACCGTCGGAGCAAGATCCGGTCAAGCGGTAGGTTCCGGATCTTTTGATCTTCAGCGCCGTTCCGGAGATTTCATAAGAATCCCCCTCAGCGCTTGCGGAAATTTCCTTTTCGGAAAAGGTAAAAGCCAAAGCACCTTCGGACTGCATTTTGGAAGGATCGGAGAATTCAGAAACGTCCGCCGTTTTCACGTCTTCAAAAGAACCAGAAACCGAACTTTCAAGACCACCCGAAAAACCGTCGGTAGATTTTTCAAAACGGTTGCAGGAAGAAAATAAAAGAACCGACGGAACCATCAGCCCCAAAATCAAAAGCCGACGCCGAAATCCATTTTTCATAACGTTAATTCCTTTCTGAAAGGATACGGATTGCATTATCACAGGAAAATAAAACTCTAATTAAACATATTATAACGCACTTTTTCCCGAATGTCAAGGAAGAGAATGAAACTTTTTTGTATAAAACTGCGTATATTCATATATTTTTGCATAAATATCCGAAAATTAGGAATAAATTGTGAATTTTCCCGGAAAATGCTTGCATAGTTATTCGTTTTGTGCTATAATATCCGCATATTGATTTTCGAGTATCTTACGGAGGTAACTTAAAATGGATAAAAAAGACATCAAGAAAGTAGTTCTCGCCTATTCCGGCGGATTGGACACTTCCATTATTATTCCCTGGCTGAAGGAAAATTACAACAACTGCGAAGTCATCGCCGTTGCCGGAAACGTAGGGCAGGCGGACGAGCTGGAAGGGCTGGAAGAAAAAGCAATCAAGACCGGTGCCAGCAAGTTGATCGTTGCCGATCTGGTCGACGAAATGGTCGATGAGATCATCATTCCCTCGGTAAAAATGGGGGCAAAATACGAAACCTATCTTTTGGGGACTGCCTTTGCCCGTCCGGTCATCGCCAAACGTTTGGCGGAGATCGCATTGGAAGAAAAGGCAGACGCCATCTGCCACGGTTGTACCGGAAAAGGAAACGACCAGGTTCGTTTTGAGCTGGCGATCAAACGGTTTGCACCGGAAATGAAGATCATCGCTCCCTGGCGGGAATGGGATATTAAATCCCGGGACGAAGAAATCGACTATGCGGAAGCCCACAACGTTCCGCTGAAAATCAACCGGGAGACCAATTATTCCAAAGATAAGAATCTGTGGCATCTGTCTCACGAAGGATTGGATCTGGAAGACCCTGCCAACGAACCGGATTACGACAAGCCGGGATTCTTGGAAATGGGCATTTCTCCTATGAAAGCCCCCGACGCCCCCACCTACGTTACGTTGGATTTTGAAGCAGGCGCCCCCGTTGCCATTGACGGAGAAAAGATGAAGGCTTCCAAGATCATCGAAAAGCTCAACGTTTTGGGGGGATCCAACGGCATCGGTATCATCGACATCGTGGAAAACCGTCTGGTGGGAATGAAGGACCGGGGTGTTTACGAAACTCCCGGCGGAACGATTTTGTATTTTGCCCACGACCAGCTGGAAATGCTGACCGTTGACAAGGACACCCTGCATCTGAAACAAAAACTGGCGGTGGATTACGCCGATCTGATCTACAACGGAAAGTGGTACTCTCCTCTGCAGGAAGCTTTGACCGCTTTCGCAAACGAATCCAACAAATACGTCACCGGCACGGTAAAATTGAAATTGTATAAAGGCAATATCATTCCCGCCGGCATGACCTCTCCTTATTCCCTGTATTCCGAAGACCTTGCCACCTTCGACGAATCGGATTACGATCAGAAGGACGCCCAAGGCTTTATCAACCTGTGGGGACTTCCCACCAAGGTTCAGGCAATGCGGGACGCTAAGATCAAAAATATGTAATTGAGGCTTATTATGGATAAAATGTGGGCAGGGCGGTTCACCAAACCCTCTGACAAACTGGCAGACGACTTCAACTCGTCTCTCCCCTTCGACTGTCGCATGTACGCCCAGGATATCCGGGGGAGCATGGCTCACGCCGCCATGCTGGGAGCACAAGGAATCATCTCCCCCGGGGACGCGGACGCCATCATTGCCGGATTGGAAGGAATCCTTGCAGACTTAAACTCCGGTGCTTTGAAATTTGACTATTCCTGTGAAGATATTCATATGTTCGTGGAACAGGTTCTGACTCAACGCATCGGCGATACTGGGAAACGGCTCCACACCGCCCGGTCAAGAAACGATCAGGTTGCGGTAGATCTGCGAATGTATCTGAAGGACGAATGCGATATCATCACCCGTTTGATCCAGGAATTGATCGCTGCCGTCACCGAGCAAGCTGAGGCACACAAAAACACCATTCTTCCCGGCTATACCCATCTCCAGCGGGCACAGCCTATCGTATTCGGCCACCACTTGGCGGCGTACGGTATGATGCTTGCAAGAGATCTGGGAAGAATTGCCGATACGGTAAAACGAATGAACATCTCCCCCCTCGGCTCTTGCGCCTTGGCGGGCACCACCTATCCCATCGACCGGAAGGCAACGGCGGCGGAATTGGGGTTTGACGCTCCTTCGGTCAACAGTATCGACGGCGTTTCCGACCGGGACTACTGCGTGGAATTGCTCTCTGCCCTCTCGCTGATCATGACCCATCTTTCCCGGTTCTCCGAAGAGATCATTCTGTGGTCTTCGTGGGAATTCCGCTTCGTGGAGCTGGACGACGCTTACACCACCGGCTCCAGCATCATGCCCCAAAAGAAGAACTCCGATATGGCAGAATTGGTGCGCGGAAAAACCGGCAGGGTTTACGGGGATCTGATGGGGATGCTGACGGTGCTGAAAGGCTTGCCTCTGGCGTATAACAAAGATATGCAGGAAGACAAAGAGTGCATTTTCGACGCCGTCGATACGGTCAAAAAATGCCTTGAGATCTTCATTCCCATGATCCGTACCATGAACGTTAACAAACAGAGAATGTACCGGGCGGCGCAGGAAGGATTTATCAACGCTACGGACATTGCCGATTATCTGGTCCGCAAAGGACTGCCCTTCCGCACGGCGTATAAGATCGTCGGTCAGATCGTGGGGCACTGTATCCGGACGAACCAAGTTCCCGACGAGATGCCCTTGACGGAGTACAAGACCTTTTCCGAACTGTTTGAGCAAGACCTTTACGGCGAAATCAGTTTGGAGACCTGCGTTAAGAAACGCACGTCCCAAGGTGCTCCGGGCGCCATGGACGAGCAGATCGCATATTTGAAGAATCTACGGTAACAATCAATCCGCCCAAGAAATTGGGCGGATTTTTTTGCTTTTTTACTTATTTCTTCTGCTTTTTCCACAAAAAACAAGAAAAATCGTCTTACAAATTAAACCGTTTCGGTTTGAAAGAGCGAATCGGGAAGATGAAAAAGATTCGCTGCGTTCTTCCAAAAGATCTGTTCCCGTTCCTCATCGGTAAGGGCAAGGGCGAGGAAATGCTCTAATTCTTCCACGGGGGACCACATAGGATAGTCCGTCCCATAAAGGACGCGGTGAACACCGTACTTGTGGACTAATTCTACGGCGATTTCCGGATGCTTCATAAAGGGAAGACTGGAAGAACAGTCCACGTAGAGATTTGGGTATTTCGCCATTTTCTCCGTGGCTTCTTCCCAGATGGACCAGCCGCCGAAGTGGGCGCCAATGACGGTCAGGTCAGGGAACCGTTCCAAGACCGGAATCAGACGGTTCGGGTTAGAATAATCATACCGATAATCTCCCGTATGCATCAACACCGGCAACCCTTCCCGTTCACAACAGGCGTACATTTCCAAAAATCCGGGGTGATCCAAAGGGCATGCTTGAATATCGGGGTGGATCTTGATCCCCTTCAATCCCAATTTCTTCAGATGGGAAATCTCCCCGGAAATATCTTCACATTCCGGGTGCATCGTTCCCAACCCGGTCAATTTTCCGCCGGCGTTTGCCACGGACGACGCAATAAACTCGTTGATCGAACGCACTTGTTTCGGGGTAGTAGCAACGGATTGAACGATGAAGTGATCCGTTCCTGCCTTCGTCCCGACTTCCAACAATTCCGTCACCGTTCCTTGAGGACAGCGGGCGGTGGTGCCGTAAAAGGCGTCGGTTCCCGCAACCGCCCGGGCGGCGATTTTTTCGGGATAAATATGACAATGGGCATCAATCACAAAGGTTCCGTTTACCATGGGTCAGTCCTTCTTTAATCCCAATTTTTCCACCGCGTCTTCTCTCATCTTGTATTTGAGGATCTTTCCGGCGGCGTTCATGGGGAATTTCTCCACAAAGTCAACGTAGCGGGGAACTTTGTGACGAGCCATATTGGCGTTGATATAGGCTTTCATCTCGTCGGCGGTCATAGTCTCGCCCTCTTTCAAAATGATGCAAGCCATGATCTCTTCTCCGTACTGTTTGTCGGGAACGCCGATGACCTGCACGTCCCGGACTTTGGGGTGGGTGTAGATAAATTCTTCGATTTCTTTAGGATAAATGTTTTCTCCGCCCCGAATGATCATATCCTTCAATCTTCCGGTGATCTTGAAGTTGCCGTCCGGCGTCTTGCACGCAAGGTCTCCTGTATGGAGCCAGCCCTCGCTATCGATCGCCTGAGCGGTTTCCTTGGGCATTTTGTAATAGCCCTTCATGATATTATAACCGCGGGCAACGAATTCACCGTTTTCGTTGTAATCGCACTCCTCACCCGTTTCGGGATTTACTATCTTGCACTCTATTTCGGGCAGCGCTCTTCCTACGGTGGTAACTC
>JAZNDV010000101.1:0-9936 GCA_045588285.1 Eubacteriales bacterium | reverse complement strand
GGGATTTCGTCACCGTCATCGGAGGCAACGGAGCGGGAAAATCCACCATGCTCAACGCAGTAGCCGGAACGTTCCTGGTAGATTCCGGCACCATTGAGATCGGAGACAAGGACGTGACCCGTCTGTCCGAAGCAAAACGCGCCTCTTATTTGGGCCGGGTTTTTCAAGACCCTATGATGGGAACCTGCGCCGATATGTGGATCGAAGAAAACCTTGCACTGGCAAAACGCCGTGGTAAAACCCGGGGGTTAGGCTGGTCCATCACCGCAAAGGAACGGGCAGAATACAAGGAACAGCTTGCCCAATTAGACTTAGGGTTAGAAGACCGCCTTTCTACGAAGGTGGGGCTTCTTTCCGGCGGTCAGCGGCAGGCATTGACTCTTCTCATGGCAACCATGAACCGTCCCCAGATGCTCCTTTTGGACGAACATACCGCTGCCCTTGACCCGAAGACCGCAGAAAAAGTATTGAATCTTTCCGATAAAATCATTCGGGACGAGGGGCTGACCGCTCTGATGGTTACCCACAACATGAAGGACGCCATTGCCCACGGCAACCGCCTGATCATGATGAACGCCGGGAAGATCATTCTTGACGTTTCCGGGGAAGAAAAAAAGGCGCTGACGGTAGATGCTCTTTTGGAAGCCTTCTCCAAGGTCAGCGGCGCGGAATTCGCCAACGACCGGGCATTGCTCAGTTAACTTAAAATCAAAAACTGCATACGTATGAAAACTCCCCCTTAGACAGGGGGAGTTTAATTTATTCTTCCGTTGTTTTTTTTCGAAGTTTTGCGATAAATTCACAGATAAAATAGTAGAAGGGTATGGTTAAAAACAAGATCCACATCGGGTGCCAAAGCCCGTGCTCAAAACCGAGCCACAAATAAACCAGAGTTACGGCAACGGGAAACGCAAAATCGTCCGCTTTTTTCGTAAAAATCGAATCGACCAAAGAATAGTAGATGGGAATCAGCAAAAAGACCAGCCAACCGTATGCCCAGCCGCCGCAAACGTTCATAAAGCCGAAGATCAGATAAGCTGCCGCGGTCAGCACCGGAAAGGGGAACGCCTTGAAAAACCGATGAGCGGAAGTCTTGGCAGGAGAAGAAGAAAGTTTGATTTCTGCGGAAAGACCGTGTTCGCCGTCCTCTTCCTCCTCTTCCTCGTCATCTTCCTCGTCGTCATTGACGTGAATAAAGTGTCCGGTTCCCGTATTCTGGAGGATAACGGTCTTATTCCCTTTTTTGATCGTAACGGTTCCCGATTCTGACTTCGGCTCCGGGATTTTACCTAAAACCAATTCGTCCAGAGAGACACCGTAAAGATTTGCAAGGGCAATCAGGTTATCGGTATCGGGAGATGCTTCCACCCGTTCCCATTTGGAGACCGCCTGACGGGAAACTCCGATCTTCTCGGCTACGTCTTCCTGAGAAAGATTATGTTTTTTTCGATACTCTACCAAACGGCTGGCAATTTCAAGAGTCATAATATCATTTCCTTTCCGGAATTTTTACGGTATTATCATACCATAGAATCCGGTTGCACGCCATACATTCGGGATTTCATCGCCGCAACTATTGGTTTCCTCCCTTTCAATCGCAGCAATGATCCACGATATACTGCACGATTTCCGTGTTGTTCCCGATTTTTCCGTGGGGGTGGTGTCCTCGAAAACGAACGTGAACGACCTTCAAAAGATCTGTACCTTCCATGGCAAACTCCAATAACTTTCCGTTTTTTTCGTAAAAAACGGTACGGTCTTCCTCTCCGTATACCATAATAACAGGAATTTTATTGGAAATCAGAGCATCTGCCATATTCAAAGGGTGTTCACTGAAATTTACCAGTTGATAACGCTTAATTCCGGGATATGCGTTTACAAATTCCTTCTCCCAGACTTTTTCACACTCAGGATCTCCGAGCCTGCCCGGAAAATCGTTATAATTTAACACCGGGGCATCGACGAAAACACAGGAAATCAGTTCCGGATAAAACCCGGCAAACCGGATGGCATGAGCTCCGCCGCAACTGTATCCGATGGGGACGCATTTTTCACTCAGACCGTATTTTTCCGCAAGAAATTTTACGAATTCTGCCTTTGCGTCACAGTCCTCTTTGGTGGCAAACCGAGTCTTGTTTTTCAGGATAGCGACATGAAAACCCCGCTTCAACAATTGAATTTCCACATCGGGATATGCCCCCCAATATTCGGTCTTTAACGCTAACCTTCCAATTTCCGTTCCCTGACTGGGAAACACCAGGATTGCATCTCGCTCTTGAAAAGAGAACTTGATCATCTCGAAACTATACCATGAATTTTCCATAGAAAGCCTCTCCTTTTATTAAAATCAGTCGGCGTAACCTTTTTCTTTTTTCCACAGAAGGAAATCTTCGTAACCGCCGGCGTAATCCAGAACCCCGTCGGGACGGATCTCGATCATACGGTCGGCAACGGTATTGATCATTTCATAGTCGTGGGTGGTAAACATCATTCCACCCTTAAACGCCTTCAGACCGTCGTTGACGGCGGTGATGGATTCCAGATCCAGATGGTCGGTGGGTTGATCGAGAATGAGGAAGTTGCTTCCGAACATCATCATGCGGGAGAACATACAACGAACCTTTTCGCCCCCGGACAAAACGTGAACCGGCTTGTAGACCGCGTCCCCGGAGAACAACATTCTCCCTAAAAATCCACGGAGATAACTTTCGGTCTGATCCTTGGAATACTGACGCATCCAATCAATGATACTGTCGTTACAGCCGTCAAAATATTTGGTATTGTCGTGGGGGAAATAGGACGTAGTGATGGATTGACCCCATTTGAATTCGCCGCTGTCGGGAGTATCTTCTTCCATCAGAATCCGGAAGAGAGAAGTAATTGCCAACTCATTGCCCAAAAGAGCCACTTTTTCGTTGCGATTGAGGGTGAAGGAAAGATTTTCAAACAGAGGTTGTCCGTTGAGGGATTTGGAAAGTCCGGTAACTTCCAATATATCCTTGCCCGCTTCCCGGTCAGCCTCAAAACCGATAAAGGGGTAACGCCGGGAAGAGGCGGGGATCTCCTCTACCGTCAATTTCTCCAAAAGCTTACGGCGGGAGGTCGCCTGACGGGATTTCGATTTGTTGGCAGAGAAGCGGGAAATAAATTCCTGCAATTCCCGAATTTTTTCTTCATTCTTTTTATTCTGCTGTTTGATCAGCCGTTGCATCAACTGGGAGGATTCGTACCAGAATTCGTAGTTCCCCACGTACATTTTGATGCCCGAAAAGTCAATATCCACGATGTTGGTACAGACGTCGTTCAAAAAGTGGCGGTCGTGGGAGACCACCAATACGGTCCCGAAATAGTCGCTCAAAAAATCCTCCAGCCACATGACCGCGTCAATATCCAGACCGTTGGTCGGTTCGTCCAACAGAATAATATCGGGATTGCCGAACAGCGCCTGAGCAAGCAAAACTTTGATCTTTTCACTTTCCTTCAAATCCGACATGGCGGAATAAAGAAGCTCTTCACGCAACCCCAGTCCCTGAATCAGCCGGGACGCATCGGATTCCGCTTCCCAACCGTTCATTTCTGCAAAAATTCCTTCCAATTCCGAGGCACGCACACCATCTTCGTCGGAAAAATCCTCTTTCATATAGAGAGCATCTTTTTCTTTCATTACCTCATACAGCTTGGGATTCCCCATGATCACCGTATCGAGAACGGTAAAGGCGTCGTAAGCAAAGTGATCCTGCTTTAACACCGACATTCGGGTGTCGGGCGCAATGGAAACCGAACCGGAAGAAGGCTCCAACTCTCCGCAAAGAATCCGCAAAAAAGTGGATTTTCCGGCTCCATTAGCACCGATGACTCCATAACAATTCCCGGGGGTAAATTGCAGGTCTACGTGCTTAAACAGCAGCTGACCTCCGAAATTAAAACTCAGATCATTGACGTTGATCATATTTGAAACTCCTTAAAATAATCATAAATCACCTGTTCCGATGCGCAAAAGGACCCTTGGATCATGGTGTCGCATCCCCCGCCTCTGCCGGACAGGGCGGTATTGATCTCCTTTGCTTTTTTCCGCAATCCGGGAACAGAAGAGGTGATGACGTAGCGATAACCGTCTGCATCGTTCCCAGACAGGCAGACAAAAACGCCGGTACATTTTTTCACGCCCTGGGTTGCAACGGAACACAGGATCTCCCCCGCTTCCTCAGGAAGAAGAAAACAAAGATTTCCGTCCCGGGTCGGAATCTGTTCCAACCGCAGTAACGCGTTTTCTTTCCGTGCCAGGGTATAATTCCGGCGCAGTTCGGCATATTCGCTTTGCAATTTTTCCGCCAACGGGAAAATCTGCCCCCGAGGGACAGAAAACAGAACCGAAAGTGCTTTTTCATCTTCCCGCAACGCGGTATATTCCTCATAAGCGTCCCTTCCGCAACGGACGGTGAGCCGGGTTCCGCCTTTCCATCGAATGGCGTCAACGATATAGATTCCGCCGATCTCCCCGGTACGTCTCACGTGAGGAGCGCAACAAGCACAAACGTCCACGCCTTCTACGGTGACGATGCGGATCGCTCCTTCCAATTCTTTTTTACTGCGGTATTCCAGTCCTTTCAATTCTTCGGACGAAGGATACCGGCAGAAAATCTCACGGTTTTCCCACACGATGCCATTGGCATTCGCCTCAATATGCCGAAGATCTTCCGAAGTAAACTCTCCGTTATAATCCATGGTCATTCCCCGGTCGGACAGATGAAAGCCAACGTTTTGATATCCAAACAGCCGGTGTACGATCCCGGAAACGATATGTTCCCCGGAATGGTGCTGCATACGGCGGAAGCGCTCGTTCCAATCCAGTTGACATTCCACCTTTGCACCTGCCGGAACCGGTTCTTTCGTTTGATGAAAGATTACGCCGTTCCGGATTTGCGTATCAAAAACGGAAATTCCGCCAATCGATCCGGCATCTCCGTATTGCCCTCCCCCTTCCGGGAAAAAGGCGGTGCGGTCAAGGATCACTTCATAGCCCGATTCCGACGGAATACAATCCATAACCGCAGCGGAAAAAGAATTAAGATAAGGGTCGGTATCGTACAGTTTTTCGGTCATTGCAACCTCACTTGTTTTTTTCGATAAGATAAAGAAAAGGGCAATCGGGTGCGTTAATTATGCGAAGGCAAGAAACGCTGAATTGTTTTTGGGGCAATGCGGACAGAGTTTCCTGAAGCAGTTCCCCCTCCAGTTTCCCTTCCTCGTGTCCGGGATAAACGGCAATCAAAAGCCCGCCCTTCGGCGCAAGAAGCGAAAGGGCAGTATGCACCGCCGGAAGCGTCGTCTCCCGCAACGTGGTGACTGACTTGTCCCCTCCGGGCAAAAAGCCGAGATTAAAAATGCCGGCGCAGATGGGCGTTTTAACATAATCGGCGGCCTTGTGGTGAGAATCACAAATCAAGGTATAGTTCGGGAAAGGGGCTTCCGCTTTCATTCGTTCTGCGGTGCGGGCAACGGCTTCCGGCTGAATGTCAAAGGAATAGACCTGCCCGGATTCCCCTACCCTTTTGGAAAGCCACAGCGTATCGTTCCCGTTGCCCATGGTAAAATCCACGGCAACGCCGCCGGGGACCAGGTGGGGCAGCAAAAATTCCTTTCCCGTTTGACGAAGATTGAGCATTATTTCGTTCCCCCGGTCAAAAATCCGATTGCCCAGTTGGCATCTACCACTTCCGGAGAAGGTTCAGGGAATTCAAATTTCGATGCCGCTTCCATAAAAGCTTCTTTCGAGATTTTCGCCGTCAGATCCCCATCGGGGCAAAGGAATAAAAATCCGTATTCGTCCTTATCCGGAAAAAACAAAACGTCGTTTAACGTCTTTTTTGGGTGAGAACGGCGGATCTCTTCTGCCAGATACAATTTTACGATCTCTACCGCCCGGTCGTCCAATCCCGCGGTAAAGATTTCTGCCTTTTCACAGAGCCGGGAAGGAGAATTGACGTAACGACGGCGGATTGATGCGGTTTTCCCGAAGGCGGACAACGCTGATAATGCCTCGTTCATAGCCTGAACTTCTTCTTCTGCAGTAACGTTGCAAATGGCAACGGTGCGGTTTTCGTCCACCCACAAAAGATAATGATTGCAATACATTTCTTCCCCGCAATGGGAACAGCGGAAGGTAAACAAACTTCCGTCTGATAGATTTGCCTCCAGATCCTCCGGACGGCTTCGGTCCACTTGGGTGATGACCCGGACGGAAAATTCCTTTCCGCAAGAGACGCAGGTCAAAGTTCTCCGTTCCGAACGCATGGCAAAAATCCCCTTTCCACATCATGTTTCCCTATTATAACATAAAATAAAGAAAAAAGCAAGAGGGCATTTTTCAGAACAAAATTATGAAAAAACCGAAGAAAAATACGAAATTTTTGAGAAAAATACCCATTTGAAATTTTGAAAAAAATATGGTATAATTATAGAAGTGAAACCGTCGATTTCTTCCGCGAAGGAGAGTGTATCATGTTTCAAAAAGGAGATCACGTTATTTACAAAAACAACGGCGTATGTCTCGTGGAAGACGTTCGTCCCCTATCTTTCGGAACAATCCAAAGGGAATATTACATATTGCGGCCGCTGAACAACGAAGGGACCGTTTACGTACCTACCGATAGCGGAGAAAATACGCCGAAACTAAAAAAAATTCCTACGAGTGACGAGATTGATGCCTTGATCGATCAAACGGAACACTCGGATTTGAAATGGATCGAAAACAGTAAGATGCGCATCGTCGCCTTTGATAAACTTCTTTCCTCTTCCGACAGGGCTTCGATTTTGTGGCTCTTAAAAATGCTTAGTGTAAAGAAGAAGGAAGAAGCCGCGCGAAATAAAAAATTGTGCGCAAACGAGGAACGGATCCTAACCGCGGCAGAAAAAATTATTACGGAAGAATTTTCTTTTGCCCTAGGATTGCCAAAAGAAGACGTCGTTCCTTATATTCTCAGACAAATTGAAAAAAAATGAAGAGGATGATCGAAATATCATCCTCTTCCCTTTTTATTTCGCTCCCGTAGAACCGAATCCTCCGGCACCCCGGTCGGTATCGGAAAGATCGGCAGCTTCATCAAACGCAACCCGGAGGAAGGGCGTTACGACCAGTTGGGCGATCCGTTCCCCGGCATCGACCTTCTGAACCTCCGAAGAATGGTTATGAAGGGAAACCATGATCTCTCCCCGATAATCGGCATCGATCACCCCGACCTTGTTGGCAGGAGCAAGCCCCCGCTTGGTGGCAAGACCGCTGCGGGCATAGATCAGACCGGCATAACCCTCGGGAATCTCCATGGCGATCCCGGTGTGGATCAATACGGTCTGTCCCGGTTGCAACTCAGCTCCCGTAAGAGCGTACAGATCCGCCCCGGCGGCGGACGAAGAACCGTAACTTGGGATTTGAGCGTTAGAATCGAGTTTTTTTATGCGGACACGGACTGCCATAAACTTTCCCCTTTTCCGTTTTGATACCCTTATTATAACAAATTTTTCATCTCAATGCAAGGAAAAAAGTGTTACATTATCAAAAAAAACATTATTGACAAGAGAGAACCTCCGATGGACGGAGGTTCTCTCTTATACTGCGAATTTTGATTTTTTATCAACGTAGGCATTTCCCCGGCGAGGAACGATCTTCGATCAAACGGGGTGTACGCCATCGGCTCCGTGAACGGAATCGACACCGTATTTCTTTGCTTGGCGGCTTTGGAAGAACTTGGTGGCGACCTGTTCAAAGAGGGCGTAAGACAGGACGTCTTCCGGTTGTTCTTCGTATTGCTTGACCTTTTCCCGCAAGGTTTCCAGCTCGGGGGCGATCAGATCGGCGGGACGGCAGGTAATGGGCTCGTCGTCGCCCAAGATCTGTTTGCGGAATTCGGGGTCGATTTCTACGGGTGTTTTTCCGTATTCCCCCTTGACCAGTCCGCGGAATTCCTTGGAAACGTTCTGATAGCGTCCGAAAATCACGTTAAACACCGCCTGGGTTCCGACGATCTGCGAGGTAGGAGTTACCAAAGGCGGGTAGCCGGCATCGGCACGCACCCGGGGAACTTCTTCCAAAACGGCTTGATATTTGTCTTCCTGTCCCATTTGTTTCAGTTGGGAAACAAGGTTGGACAACATTCCGCCGGGAACCTGATACAGAAGACCGTTAACGTCAACGCCCATAACTTTGGGATTGAGAAGTCCGCTCTTGAGGTATTTTTCCCGAAGAGGAGCAAAAATCTTGGCGGCATCGTTCAACGCGTTCAGGTCAAGACCGGTATCGTATTCAGTGCCCTGCAATGCGGCGACCATAACTTCGGTGGAAGGCTGAGACGTACCCATCGACAAGGGAGACAGTGCAGTGTCGATAATATCGACCCCCGCTTCCACAGCCTTCATCAGAACCATCGAAGCCATACCGGTGGTATAGTGGGTGTGAAGTTCAATGGGGATCTTGACGTTTTCTTTCAACGCCTTGATCAGTTCGTAAGTGGTATAGGGAACCAAAAGCCCAGCCATATCCTTGACGCAAATGGACGAAGCGCCCATTTCTTCCAACTGTTTGGCGAATTTTACGAAAGATTCGGTGTTATGCACCGGAGAGAGGGTGTAGCTGAACGCCGCTTGCACGTGTCCTCCTTCTTTGACCGCCGCTTTAACGGCAGTATTCAGATTCCGAGGATCGTTAAGAGCGTCGAAAATACGGATCACGTCGATGCCGTTTGCCAGAGATTTCTGTACGAAATATTCCACTACGTCATCGGAATAGTTGCGGTAACCCAGCAGGTTTTGACCCCGCAGCAACATCTGCAATTTGGTGTTTTTCACGTGATCGCGAATGGTGCGCAATCTCTGCCAGGGGTCTTCGTCCAGAAAGCGCAGGCAGGAATCGAAGGTGGCACCGCCCCATGCTTCCAAGGCGTTAAACCCGACTTTATCCAAAAGTTCGAGGGCAGGAAGCATTTCATCCATCGTCATGCGGGTGGCGACCAAAGACTGATGGGCGTCCCGCAAAACGGTTTCGGTAACTTTCACTTGACTCATATCTTTTTTCCCTTTCTATCAAATTAAGCGCCGAACATATTGAGGAATACCCCGGCGGCGACGGCGGAGCCGATGACTCCGGCGACATTGGGTCCCATGGCGTGCATCAAAAGGAAATTTCCGGGATCTTCCTGCTGTCCCACGGTATTGGCGACCCGGGCAGCCATAGGAACGGCGGAAACGCCTGCAGCGCCGATGAGGGGATTGACTTTTCCTTTCGTGACCCAGCACATCAATTTTCCGAAGAGAACTCCGGCGGCGGTAGCAAGGCAGAAAGCAAACAACCCCATGATAATGATCAGAAGCGTTTTTCCGCTAAGGAAGTTATCGGCCTTTGCCGTTGCCCCTACGGTCAATCCGAGGAAAATGGTAATAATGTTCATCAGCTCGTTTTGCGCGGTTTTACTGATCCGATCCACAACGCCGCATTCCTTGGCAAGATTCCCAAGCATCAACATACCGACCAGCGGTGCAGAATCGGGGATAATGAGAATCACCACGATGGTGACCACGATGGGGAACAAGATCTTTTCCAGTTTGGAAACGGGACGCAGGTTATCCATGCGCACCATGCGTTCTTTTTTGGTGGTCAAAGCCTTCATAATAGGAGGCTGAATAATGGGAACCAGCGCCATATAGGAATAGGCGGCAACGGCAATGGCGCCCAACAGATGAGGAGCTAACGTTTTGGTAACGAGAATGGCGGTAGGACCGTCTGCCCCTCCGATAATTCCGATCGAGGCGGCTTCCGCAGGGGTAAAGCCGAGGCAAATAGCGATAATAAAGGTGGCAAAGATCCCGACCTGGGCGGCGGCACCCAAAAGAATACTCTTGGGATTGGCAATCAAAGAAGTAAAGTCAGTCATTGCCCCGACGCCT
>JAZNDV010000100.1:0-4652 GCA_045588285.1 Eubacteriales bacterium | reverse complement strand
CAAGCGGGAATTGAACCGCCGTCTTCGAAATTTGGAACGGTTGCGTAAAAAACAACAGGAAAAGGAAGAAAACAATAAACTCCGAGGGGTAGGGGACCGGATCAATCCTCAACGCATGACCCATCTCCGGGCAGCCCGGGCAGAGGAAGATCTGATTTCCGTTCTGTTAGCATTCCCCGAAAAGGCGGATAAGATCTCCGAACAGATCTCCCCGGAAGAATTCGTTACCGACTTTAACCGCAGAGTTTACATGGCTTTGCTGGAACAGATCCGGCAGAATCCCACCGCTGCTGAACCGGGATTGCTGCTGACCCAGTATTTTCAACCCGACGAGATGGGGCGCATTGTCAGTTTTATTTCTTCCTGCGACGCCATCAATGCAGACGAAAAAGAGATTCTTCGGGCGGTGGAAGTTCTGAAGGAAGAAAAAAGTAAGATCGATCGGCGTGCCGCAGGGGGAGACGATGCCTTTGCCGCAAATCTGGAACGCCTTCGCAACAAACGAAAAGAAACAAAGGAGTAATACGGTATGGAAGAAATGCAAAATACTGCACCACAAAATGAATCCGAGGCAAAAGTGATCCTTCGGGAGCTTTTGGAACGGGCGAAAGAACAGAATGCGACGCTGACCGAAAACGAGATCCGTCAAGCCCTGCGCCCCACCGGTATGACGAAAGATCAGATCAATTCCATCATCGACGATCTTCGCATCGGCGGAATCGAGATCGACGAAGATATCGACCCGGAAGAATTGGGCGACTTGGAAGAAGATGTTCCCCTGCTTCCCATCGACCCGGAAGATATGGAAGCGATGCTTCAATCCGAAGGAATTACCATCGACGACCCGGTCAAGGTCTATTTGCACGATATCGGGAAAGTGCCTCTGCTGACCCCGGAAGAAGAATCAGAACTGGCACAGAGAATTTCTTTGGGTGACATGGACGCAAAGCGTCGTCTGAACGAAGCAAATCTTCGATTGGTCGTCAGTATCGCAAAGCGTTACGTGGGCAGAAATCTGCTCTTTTTGGATCTGATCCAAGAAGGAAATCTCGGGTTGATCAAAGCAGTGGACAAGTTTGATTCTACCAAGGGTTATAAGTTCTCTACTTACGCCACTTGGTGGATTCGCCAAGCCATTACCCGCGCCATCGCCGATCAGGCTCGGACCATTCATATCCCCGTTCACATGGTGGAGACCATCAATCGTCTTTCTAAGGTGGAAAAGACTCTGACCCAGGAATTGGGAAGACAGCCTCAGGTGGAAGAAATTGCCGCTGAAATGGGAATGCCGTTGGAACGGGTCCGGGAAATTATGAAGGTAGCTCAAGACCCCGTCTCTTTGGAATCTCCCGTAGGGGAAGAAGAGGATTCACACTTGGGTGATTTTATTGCTGACGACGACGTCCCTTCTCCCTCCGACGTGGCGGCTCAGACCATGTTAAAAGGAGAATTGAACGAGGTTCTCAAAACCCTTTCCGATCGGGAAGCAAGAGTGTTGCGGCTCCGTTTCGGATTGGACGACGGACGTACCCGCACCTTGGAAGAAGTGGGCAAAGAATTTAACGTTACCCGGGAACGGATTCGTCAGATCGAAGCCAAGGCTCTGCGGAAACTGCGTCACCCCAGCCGCATCAAATTGTTGAAAGATTATATGGATTAAGGAGTTTTTTATGGCACATAAAGTGTTTTACGATCTGGAACGGATCCGTGCGAAAAAAGGGTTTATCTGTGATATGGACGGCGTGATCTATCACGGCAATATGCTGTTGCCCGGCGTCAAGGAATTCGTGGAATGGCTGACCAATGAAAAGAAGCGTTTTCTGTTCTTGACCAATTCCAGCGAGCGCTCTCCCCGGGAACTCTCCCAAAAGCTTTCCCGGTTGGGACTGACCGTTTCGGAAGATCATTTCTATACTTCCGCTATGGCGACTGCCGCCTTTTTGAAATCCCAAAAGCCGGAAAACGGTTCCGCCTACGTCATCGGAGAACCGGGGCTGATCAACGCTCTGTACGATGCCGGCTTTTCGATGAACGATATCAATCCCGATTACGTGGTGGTGGGCGAAACCTCTTCCTATAACTGGGAAAAGATTGAAAAAGCCACTCTTTTGGTGAGCAAAGGGGCGAAATTGATCGGTGCGAATCCCGACGTTTCCGGTCCTTCGGAAAAGGGAATTATTCCTGCTACCGGATCTTTGGTTTCCCCCATTGCCCAGGCAACGGGAAAACGCGCTTACTTCGTGGGTAAGCCTAACCCCTTAATGATGCGCCACGCCATTCGTTTGCTGCAGGTAGACGTGGAAGACGCCATGATCGTCGGAGACCGTATGGATACCGATATTATTGCCGGTATTGAAAGTGAAATTGATACCACGTTGGTGTTGAGCGGTGTTTCTACCCTGGAGACCATCAAAGAATTCCCTTACCGTCCTACTTACATTATGAACGGTGTTTGCGATTTTACGGCAGCGGAGTAATTCAATCTGAAAAAAAGTGCAAGGTGCTTTCCCGAAAAGGAGAGCACCTTTTTCTATTGTGATCACAATTTTAATTTTCTGATTTCGTTGAATTCTTTTCGGTATCCCAGAAGACCGGTCAGGTTTAGAATCATCATAACCCCGTTGATGATCTCTGCAGATTCCCAAAGACTGCTTTCCGGGGAAAATATCGCAAGGAGAGGGGTTGCGGTAAAGAGGATCCGAAATACGGCGGAGCTCTTTTTTCCGCAAAGCCAAACGAAACAGGTCTCTCCGTAGCAACTCCAACTTAAGACCGATAAAAAAGCGAATAGGATCAGGCACCCGGCGGTCAATCCTTTTCCCACCGTTCCCAATACCGTGCTTGCCGCCTGCAGAACACCGCCGGAATCTCCTGCAACGCCAGTGGTCAGGATCATCAGCGCCGATACGGTGGAGATTACCATTGTGTCTGCAAAGACTTCAAACATTCCCCAAAGCCCTTGTTTTTCCGGATCTGCCCCGCAAGCTCCGTGGGCGAATCCGGCACTGCCCAGTCCTGCTTCGTGGGAAAATAAGCCGTTCGATACGCCGTGACGGAAGGCGAGAACCACCCCCGAACCTAAGAATCCTCCGGAAGCGGAGGAAAAAGAAAAAGCTTCTGCAAAAATTCTTTGAAGGGCGGGCAGAATTTGGTCGTACCGCAGGGCAATGACCAAGATCCCCAACGATAAGAATATTCCTCCCAGGAGGGGGACGGCTTTTTCCATCGCCCCTGTAATGCGCTTGATTCCTCCGGTTAAAAAAATTCCGACCCCGGCGGGGAAGAGGATCCCTATCGCCAAAGGGGAGCAGGAAAAGGCTTGGCTTGCCGCGCTTGCGGCGGCATTGGTCTGAATCATGCTTCCCATGGTAAGGGCGGAAAATACTCCAAACAGGGCAAATAACGCCGCAAATCCTTTGCTCTCCGTTGCTTTTTTCAAATATTCCATGGGAGCAAAACCGTAATGGGTCTCCTGCTCCGGCTGATGTTTCATGGCAAGGTAGACTTCGAAATACTTTACCGTCATACATAACAGCGCGGAAACCCACATCCAAAACACCGCCCCCGCACCCCCTAAAGCGATGGCAAGGGAGACCCCCGTCAGATTTCCCACCCCGATAGTTCCTGCAAGGGACGTAGCAAAGGCGCGGAAGGGAGAGACGGTTCTGCCGGTCTGTTGGGGTGTTCGGATCTGCCGGAGCATAGCGGGAAATGCCCGAATCGGCAGAAAACGGGTCTTGACGGTGGCGTAAAGTCCGTAGACCATCAACGCCCCTGCCGTTACCGTGCCGAATCCCGCCGCAATATGTGTCAACATGCTTTATCACCCGCTCCATTTTATGAGGGACAGGAAAAATTTATGTGTTGACTTGAGGGGCAGAGATATGGTATGATAATAGAGAGGTGAGAAATATGATGAAATTTGTCGATAAGATCTTAGGCTCTCCCTACTATCTTCGGGAGTTGCTGTTTGCCGGAAAATACGCGGCGTTGCTGCAGTTTTTCGTTGCGTTTTTGTTCTGCGGACTTGCCCGCTTCGGCGGTCCTTTGGGGAGTCTGGAATGTGCGGAGGTTTTTCAGGAATCTGCCTTGGTGACGATGACCCTTACCTTGGCCGTCGAACTTCTTACCGTGTTTCTCCGCCGTCTCGGAACGAAGTTTTGATTTGATTTTATAAACCGAATCGGTATAAAAATACCCCGCAGAGAAAATCACTCTGCGGGGTTAATTCCTTGAAATTACCGGATTTGTCCGTCACCTCTGATGACGTATTTGTAAGCGGTCATTTCTTCCAGTCCCATAGGGCCTCGGGCGTGGAGTTTTTGGGTGGAGATTCCCATCTCACAGCCAAGTCCGAATTCTCCGCCGTCGGTGAACCGGGTGGAAGCGTTGACGTAAACGGCTGCACTGTCCACGTCCCGGGTGAACGTGTCGGCGTTTTCTTTGGTTGTTGTCAGAATCGCTTCGCTGTGTCCGGTGGAGTGGGCGTTGATGTGTTCGATGGCAGCAGAGGTATCGTCCACGACGGCAACCGCCAAAATATAATCTAAAAATTCCGTCCTAAAATCCTCGTCCGTCGCCCGTTTTCCTTGGATAATCGAATAAGCTTTTTCGCATAAGCGAAGTTCAACGCTCGGCAAGTCTTTTTCTTC
>JAZNDV010000099.1:0-4678 GCA_045588285.1 Eubacteriales bacterium | reverse complement strand
ATTTCTCCTATCAGCGGTATATCGAAAATCAGATCCGCGCCGTATTTGGGTTGGAAGGAACGCCCATTCGTCTCTTTATCCGTGAAAGGGGAGACCAAGAAAAATGAAATGGCTGTATCTTTCATTAACCTTTCTTTTCGGATACTTTGTAGGTAGTGTCAATCTTTCTTTGATCGTCACCAAGTATATCGGGAAAATCGATATTTATAAGGTGGGCAGCGGAAACGCCGGCGGAACCAACGTGGCTCGTTCTATGGGACTTGGCTGGGGAATCTCCGTCATGGCGGCGGAGATCTTGAAAAGTATGGTCTTCGGATTAATTGCGAAATACGTCTTTCCGGGAGATGTCTTCGGTTTCGGAAACGTAGGGGCTTGCCTTGCCGGAGTCGTTTTGGTCGCTGGTTGCCTTCTCGGAAATTTTTATCCCTGTTTTGCTCATTTCAAAGGCGGGAAAGGGGTTTCCGTCATGGGCGGACTTTTGATCGTTCTTGATTACCGGATTTTTCTTGCGGTTCTGGCAACGTTTTTGATCGTTTTGCTTTTATTCCGCATGGTTTCCCTCTCGTCTCTCATTTGCGGAATCGTCATTCCCCTCACGGTCGGTTTCGTTTATTACGGTCAGCCCGGCTGGGGAGTGCTGACCGGAGTGATTGCCGTGATGTGTGCTTCCGTATGGTTTCGCCATTCCGGGAATATCAAGCGTATTTTTAACGGAACCGAACGGAAAATATCCTTGGGAAAAAAGAAAAAATAGTATTTTCAACAAAATTGATATGCACCCTTTCAGGGTGCATATTGTTGTTTTTTACAAGAAGTTGACAAATCAAGTCTTTCTATTGACATTCACGGAATTTTTTGTTACAATGACGATGTGAAATATTCCGACACCTTTCGGCTGTGCGAAATCCTTTTTTTGTTTCTTAAAAAATATCGAAAAAGGTGTGTACTTATGGCAAAAACAGTAGTATTGTACAATCCTTTGTCGGGGAATTGTACGGAAGAAATGATTAAACATAAACTTCCCGGCTGCGAATGTTACGATGTTACGCAACTCACGGATTATACTTCGGTCGTTTCCGATTTGACGCCGGAAGATTCCTTGATTCTCTGCGGCGGAGACGGTACCTTGAACCGTTTCGTTAATGATACGGACGGATTGGAAATTCCTTGCGAAATTCTTTATTATCCTGTCGGTACGGGAAACGACTTTTCCTTTGATGTAATCGGCTCAAAAACTTCCGAAAAGCCTTTTCCAATTAAGGAATATCTGAGGAATCTTCCCACCGTCGCCGTCAACGGAAAGACCTATCGTTTTTTGAACGGCGTCGGTTACGGTATCGATGGTTATTGCTGTGAGGTGGGAGACTCGTTACGGAAGAAAAGAGATAAACCTGTAAACTATGCCGCGATCGCGATCAAGGGGCTTTTGTTCCATTATAAACCTACCAATGCGAAAATTACCGTCGACGGTAAGACCTATCATTACCGCAATGTATGGCTTGCCCCTACGATGTTCGGACGTTATTACGGCGGCGGTATGATACCCACGCCCGGTCAGACCCGAAATGATAATAATATTTCCGCCCTCGTGTTTTATGGAAGCGGGAAACTGAAAACGTTGATGATTTTCCCTTCCATTTTCAGCGGAAAACACGTTTCCCACAAGGAAGCGGTGGTAGTTCTTACAGGAAAGGAAATTTCTGTGGAATTTGACTCCCCAAGAGCCCTGCAGATCGACGGAGAGACCATTCTCGGTGTTACTTCCTATCGGGCAGCTGCACCTAAGACCGCATCGGTTACCGTTACGGCAAAATGATTACAATAGCATAAAAAGATCCCGGAACTCATGTTCCGGAATCTTTTTATGCTAAAGTCACGTGCCTGCCGGTCTTTTGCGAAAAAACCGTTTCGAAAATTTCGTGGTATTCGTCAAAGGAAACGATTGTTCTGTTGGTCAAAATCAGCATTTTAACGCCGAAAAGCCATACTTTATAATCTTGAACCAAAAATCCGTTACGCAAATAAAACTCTTTGCGCCGCAACCGTTCTGCACGGTTTTTGCACGGTTCTTCCGGGTCTTCAATTTCCAAAAGAATTCGCCTTCCCGGATACCGATTTTGCAGCAAAGACAATACTTTCGATCCGATTCCTTTTCCTCGGGAAGCCGAAGAGATTGCAAAATAGTCGAGAAGTACGATGTCATTGTGAAGTATTGTAATAATCAGTCCCAAAAATGTCCCGTTTCCGTCTTCTACGGTTAACAGTTCCATTTTGCCTTCTTTTCGTTTTTTCAGTATCAGATTGAAAGGTTTTTTCTCGCTGAAGGGAAAGGTTGACCTGTATAATTTTTTCAACGCCCGAAGATTTTCCGGGGTTGGACTGTCGTTTAACCTAATCATGTTTTTCCTGAAATATGACCTCCGTCGTCAGACGGAGGTCTCGTGTGTTTCAAAATTACTGTTCGTTCTGTTGAGCCAGCAGATCCTTCAAAGCTTCCTTGCGGGAGAGATTGATTCGACCCTGATCATCGATTTCTGTGACCTTGATCCAGATCTCGTCACCTACGCTGACCACGTCTTCCACTTTGCCCACTCTGTGTTCGTCCAACTGGGAAATGTGAACCAGACCTTCTTTTCCGGGAACGAATTCTGCGAAAGCACCGAAGTTCATGATTCTCGTGACCTTTGCCTTGTAGATGGTTCCGATTTCGGGGCCTTCTACGATGGTGCGAATGATCCGCATGGCGTTTTCGCCGTTTTCTTTGTTCACGTACAGAACCTGGCAGGATCCGTCGTCTTCCACGTTAACTTTAACGTCGTTTTCAGCAGTAATTCTCTGAATGACCTTGCCGCCGGTTCCGATCACTTCACGAATCTTGTCGGTGGGAATCTTGTAAGACAAGATCTTGGGAGCGTATTCGGACAGTTCTTCTCTGGGGGCGGGAATCGCCTTGAGAATAATATCGTTAATAATCATTTCACGACCGGCTTTGGTCTGTTCAAATGCCTTTTTGATGATTTCGTAGGAAAGGCCGTCTACCTTGATGTCCATCTGAATGGAGGTGATCCCCTTCATCGTACCGGCAACTTTGAAGTCCATGTCGCCGTAGAAATCTTCCAGCCCCTGAATGTCAACCATCGTGATCCAACGGTCTTCGTCGGTGACGAGTCCGCAGGAAATACCTGCAACGGGAGCTTTAATGGGAACGCCGGCATCCATCAGCGCCAGGGTAGAACCGCAGACCGACCCCTGAGAGGTGGAACCGTTGGAAGAAAGAACTTCGGAAACCAAACGGATCGCATAGGGGAATTCGTCCACAGAAGGAAGGACGGGAACGAGAGAGCGTTCCGCCAACGCACCGTGGCCGATTTCACGTCTTCCGGCACCGCGGTTGGATTTCGCTTCTCCGGTGGAATATCCGGGCATGTTGTAATGGTGCATATAACGCTTGCTGGTTTCATTATCTACACCGTCCAGTATTTGAGCTTCGGAAATGGAACCCAGAGTGGCGATGGTCAACACCTGTGTCTGACCACGGCTGAATAATCCGGAACCGTGAACCCGGGGGAGGACTCCTGCTTCTGCATACAGAGGACGGATATCTTCCAATCCGCGACCGTCAACCCGTTCGTGATCGTTAATGATCATATCGCGAACAATGTTCTTTTGAATTTTGTAAACCGTTTCACCGATTTCGGCAGAGGAATCCGGATATTTTTCCGCAAATTCTGCTTCAATTTCTGCGGTAACGGCGGCGACTTGAGCATCACGAACGTCCTTGTCGTCGGTCTTCATGGCTTCTTTGATTTTTGCACCGGCAAAGGCGGTTACGTCTTCCAACATTCCTTCGGGAAGGGTGTGGGCGGCGTATTCGAACTTGGGTTTGCCGATTTCAGCCTTGATGCTTTCGATAAATTCAACGATTTTCTTGATTTCCTTGTGTGCTTCCAGAATTCCGTTGTACATTACGTCGTCGGGAATCTCGTTTGCGCCGGCTTCGATCATGACGATCTTGTCCGCAGAAGCGGCAACGGTGACCGCCATTTCGGAAATCGCACGTTGTTCTTCGGTGGGGTTGATGACGTATTAACCGTCAACATATCCCAAAAGAACGCCTCCGATGGGCCCCTTCCAGGGAATATCAGAAATGGAAATGGCGACGGAAGCACCGATCATCGCAGTGATTTCGGGGGAACAATCCTGATCTACAGCCATCAGCGTCAGGCTGACCACAACGTCATTTCTCATATCCTTGGGGAACAAGGGACGAATGGGGCGGTCAATGACTCGGGCAGTCAGGATCGCTTTTTCGCTGGGTTTTCCTTCCCTCTTCATGAAGGAGCCGGGGATTCTGCCGACGGAATACAGTTTTTCTTCATAGTCGACTGCGAGAGGGAAAAAATCAATGCCGTCCCGGGGTTTTTCCGATGCGGTGGCACACGCCAATACACAGGTGTCCCCGTAGCGGATCATTGCAGAACCGTTGGCAAGACCTGCAAATTTTCCTGTTTCAACAACCAGGGGACGACCGGCAACGGTAGTTTCGAATTTGCGGTAGTTTTCGTAAATGTTCATGGTTTGTCCTTTCTGTTTTTGGACTCCCCTCTGTTCCGGCAGTTATCAATACATCCGTCCGATTCGGATATTTTCATAACTGCTGAATCCAGAAATTAAGGGA
>JAZNDV010000098.1:0-26253 GCA_045588285.1 Eubacteriales bacterium | reverse complement strand
GTTGATTTCCGGAGGTTCAACCGAGAAGCGCTTCACGATATCAAAAGCAAACTTGTGGAATGTGCAGATTTTTGCAGGTATTTTAAGTCCTTTGTTAATTCTATCAATGAGCTCTCCGATAGCTTTCTTGGTATAGGAAATTACCATGATTTCCTCGGGATTTACATGCTTTTTCTCAACGAGATACTTAACCTTTGCAGCCATTGTTGTGGTCTTTCCTGCACCTGCTCCGGCAACCAAAAGGCAATAATCATCATCAGTCACAACGGCTCTTCTCTGCTCATCGTCAAGACAAATCTTAGGATCGATTTCAGCAAGAATATTATCGAAATAGTCCTTCTCTCCAACAAGAGTTTTTTCTATATACTCTTCATTGTGTGCTACAATATTTTCGTCCAGAGTATGCATTTTTCTTAAAAAGCGTTTCAAGCCGTCAATGTCAATTCGAAGAGACGAAGCGTTATTGCAAACATACTGAAAAATCAGCTTGTTTTTCAATGACACATAATATTCCCCATAAGTAGAATGCATATAGTCCTGTTCTCGGTGCGAAATATAGTGGCTGTCAGAGAAAAGATCTATATAGTCTTTGTCAAAAGAAATGATGATATTGGCAATACTTTTGTAGTCAATATCACTATCCTTTTTAGGATCTGCACTTGGTACGCCAAAATACTCTGCAGGCAATCCGCAATAAGGGCATTTTGCCGCCTTGTCAGATATGGAATTTTGACATTCGGGACATTTTATAAGTGCCATGCTAATTCTCCTAAAGTTATTTTGCGTCGCTTCTGTTTTCAATCAAACCAAGTTTTTTTAGTCGAGACCGGATTCCGCCGTTGGTACGTTTTAACGTAGATGCAATTTCAGAAACCGGGATGTTTTTCTTGAACAGATCAACCAAGCATTCTTCATGTGCTTCTGTCCAAGGACGACCTTGGAATTCGGGAAGAGAACCACCTTTTTCGTTTTTTGAATCAATAATAGCCTCTATGTTATCGTATATAAATTGCTGCGCGGCTGATGAAAACAAAACCTTTATGTATGTTCCATATGACCCTATTCTTTCTTCAGCAAAAATTCCAAGATCTTTCCCTTGCTCTGTCGGCAGTTTTCTTATTCTTCCATTAGGCAGTGTAACCACCTCTAATAATTGTAAATTCAAGAGCCAATGATTGATTGTAGTAGCCGATATTTTTTTGGTAGTTTTTAAGTCGATTAGAGCATTTAAATGATTTGATATCTCAGCTATACCTAACGGGATCTCAGAAATTTGAATTTTTTCTCGCTCTTCATTCGTCAGAACAAATTCTTTTTTACGTTGCTTCGCTGTCTTTACGGGATGTACACCGCCGTTTTCAACCACTTGACGCAGGATATCCGACACATAGAAAAAGCAACGCGATAGACGGACGTTATTTGCGATATCGTTCTTTGGAATTGGTGTATCATCTAAAGGGTTGATGCCATTTGCAAGTTTGTCTATAAACGATTTTGCGTATGCAATTTTTTCAAGTTCTGTCATTTTTAAATTCCTTTCGCTATTGAATTTTCCCACATTTCTCGTGTCATGAGCATGATGTGTCCGGTGCGGGTTTCGTTCAATTGCTTGACTTGGATCCCCTCGGTGGTGTGGTGGTAGACAAAGCCGAGTTTTTCTTGAACGCGGCGGCTTTTTACGTTTCCGTCGTAGTGGCCGCACCAAATGCGGGTCACGCCTAAGTCCTCAAAGGCGTAGCGAAGAAGTTCGCGTGAAGCCTCGGGAATCAGCCCTTGTCCCCAAAAGGGTTTGCCGAGCCAATAGCCAAGTTCGTATTCGTCGTCTTGTTCCGCAAGGTCGTTGCGGTGCAGTCCGATACTGCCGATGGGCTTGCCGGTCTCTTTCAGGCAAACGGCGTAGGTCTCGGGCGCCGAAAAAATCGTGCGGATAATTTCACGGCTGTCCGCCACGTCGGTGTGAGGTCTCCAGCCGGCAGGGGGACCGACTTCCGGGTCCTGCGCGTATTGATACAATTCTTCCGCATCATCTTCACGCCACGGGCGAAGAATAAGGCGGTTGGTTTCTAAAATCATAGTGGTCCTCTTGTTCCAATTATTTAGTGTAAAAGGGGCATCGGGTTTGGATACATTGATTGTTTTGGGAAGAATGGGTGCAGATGATATCGCCCAATTCCATGGCAACGCCGAGGTGTTCTTTTGCGAATTCCACCGCCTTTGTGATGGCGAGGTAGGAATCCCGCTTGCAGCATCGCGGTCCGCCCACGGTGCCGATTGCTCCAAGGGCAGAGGCGGTCATTTTGTTGGAAAGTCCCCACGCTTCGGTGGCAAGGGGGGTTGAACCGGTCACAATGGACACGAAGATTCCGGCACTGACTCCGGCTCCGCAAGCGCCCCAAAATCCGCAGGCGCCTCCGGGAATCTTTCTGCCCCGCGCCTGCATTTCCGAGAGGGCTTTGGGCAGGTCGATTTCTCCCCCGGCGTTTCGATACGCCGTGAGCAACGCTGCCCCCACCATCACGTGATGCTCGGGGCCGTGCATATGGCAGAACGGCAGCGCCATCAGTTTTTGGACGATGACGATGGGATTTTTCGATTGTTCCGCAAGACACACCGCGAGGATACGGTCAAGCCCTTGGGTGTGACACTCATTGCAGACATAATGACCCTTTTGGCAGACCGTTTTGCTCGGTTCTTTTTTGCGGCAGACGGCACATTCCATCAGCTCGTCCTGTTCCAGATATTTCAGCGGTGCTCCGCAGATCAAACATTCGTCTTTCATTTTATCGTCCGTTCTATGGCGTTTGCCGCAAATTGTGCGGTTCCGTCTTGCCTTGCGGCATAAGTATGAAAAACCTGAAATGATTCCTTACTTGACGGATTTTTCCCACGCTTCTCTGGTAATTTCCATGTCACAGGTTCCTCCGCCTTTGCGGATTCGCCGGAATCCGGCGTTGGTGAAACCTTTGACAGCGGCGGTGTTGGCGGTGGAGAGGGTGACGGAGAGGGCGGGCAGGTCATTTTCTTCAAACGCCCGTTGCATCAGAAGATGCAATGCGGGGACACAGTAGCCTTTGTTTCGGTGTTTTGCCAAAAGAATGATGCCCACGCTATGTTTTTCTCCGTCGAAGAACCAAGAAATTTCTCCCACGGGGGTTCTGCCATCGGCGAGGACGGCGTAGAAATTGTCCGGCTCCCGATCCATCCAAAAATCGTACCACAGCGCCCAGGTCGACCGGGGGAAATCAATGCAACCCGTATCGGGGTGGTAATCTTCCATGGGCTCTTTGAAACGGTTGAACGCCATGGTTTTCGGGTCGGAGAGCAGTTGCTCCCGAAACAGAAGTTCGTTGTATTGGGGCAGATAAAGCCGTAATTCCATTATAATTCTTCTTCCTTGACTTGAATGGCTTTCCCCAATCGGAAAGACCAGATTTGACAGCCGATCACCGGTTTTTCGTACAACCGGCGGACGGCGGCGGCGTAGAGATTCAACTGCCGGGAATAGCGTCGGAGCAATTCTTCTTCCGTCGCCCGGTCGGATTTGAAATCGACGATAAGATACCCTTCTTCCAGCTCGCAGAGGAGATCCATCGCCCCTTGCATGAGCATTTCCCCCTCTTCCCCGGGATTTCCGGAGTAGTAAGAAACGGGGATCTTGCAGGTAAACCGCACTTCCCGTTCGTATCCCAGGGACGATTTCAGGGTTTGCATCAAATCGCTTTCCCAAAACCTCTGAAGCAGATCCGGATCAATGGCTTTCGCTCCCGATTCGGTCAGGTGTCCCGATTCGGTCAATCTCCGGATCTCGCCGCCGATGGGATTGTCAAAATCCGCAAATTGGCAGAAGGTGTGGATCGCAGTCCCTGCTTCTGCGGCGGAAAGGGCGGTTTCGTCCAGAAATTTGGGTTTTGAGACGGGGGGGTCGACCAGTAACAGTTCGCTGTCCGGGTCGGCGGGAATTTTGGAAATCTCCGTCACCGAGACCTTTGCGGGAACGGTGGAGAGGTGGTTGTCGTATCGGAAGGAAAACCGCCGGTGCAATTCTTTTTCCGAAAGTCCGCAGACCGTGGATTCGATTCTTCCCACCGGCGCGACGGTTTCGGGGGGAGATACGAAGGAAACTCTTAACCGTCCTTCTTCCGCTTCCGGATTCAGCCACGCCGAGGAGAGGATCTTTGCATCGGGGTGTGCCACGGTACGATCCAGAATCGGCGTGCGGAAGTTGTGCATATCCAAAAGATCGGTCAGCCGCACCGACCCCCCTTCGGAATGGAGTCCGTGGGCGTCCAATCGGTCTAATTGATCGGAACAGCGCCCGATGACGGTCAGACGGTCCCGCGCCCGAGTCAGCGCCACGTACAGAACCCGCAATTCTTCGGAAATATCGGAATAATTTGCCCGATGTCCGATCAACTCCCGCATCAGGGTGGTATATTCCGCCGTTTCTCCTTCGTTTTTCACCTTGGGGGCAACGCCGTATTGTCCGTCTACCCGGACCTTGTCCCGGTCTTCCCGGAAGGGGCGTTCCAGTTCCGGAAGAATACACCAGGCGTATTCCAGCCCCTTGGATTTGTGAATGGTCGTCAGACGCACGAAATCCCCTTCGGGGGCAGACCCCGATTCCCGGATCTTGCCCGACGCCTTCGCCCGGTTGGCAAATTCCAAAAAGCCGAACAAGCCGTCCCTTCCCGAATACCGGCAAACAAAGGCGTAAAATTTCATCAGATTGCTTCGGGCGGCAGGGTCGATCGCCGATTCCAACGCCAGATAGTCGGTGGCGGTATAAATTTCCCACAACAACTTGGGAATGGGAAGATTTTCCGCGAGAATCCGGAATTTTTTGATGGTTTTGACGGCGTTTTGCCCTCGTTCGTTTTCCTCTGCGTATTTGCACAATCCTTCCCAAAGGGATTGATTTTTTGCCTTCAAACGGGCTTCGGCAACCTGTTGCGCCGAAAAAGAAAACACGCTGCCCGTCAGCGTAACGAAGAGCGCCATATCGTCCCACGGATCGTTGATAGACTGCAAAAACGCCAAAACTCCGCAAACTTCCGGGGTATCCATAAAGGTCTCGCCGTCGGAAGAAAGCAGAGGGATTCCGCACGCCCGGAAGGCTTCTTCGTAAAGGGGTGCGGAAGTCGTATACCGCAACAGGATCGCCACGTCGGAATACCGCATGGGGCGGTGGGTGTTTTCGTTTTTATCGTAGACGGTAGCGCCCCCTTCCACCGCGTCCCGGATCAGTTTTGCGCAAAGTTTGGCTTCTTCGGCGTATTGGATCTCTCCGATGCGTCCGGCGGTAGGGATCAAAAGCAATTCCGCATCCGGTTCGATTTTTTCCGGAACAGGCTGGGGAAGCCCTTCCACACCCGGAAGCGTTTCGGCGTAATTGGGGGGATAGGGGATCCCTTCGTCTTCTCCCCGTCCGGCAAACAAGGATTCTCCCTCGTCGTAGACGAATCCGCCGACAGCAGGGCAAAACAGTCCCCGGCAGAGGAAATTGACGAAATCCAGAACCCCTTTCCGGCTCCGGAAATTTTTGTTCAGAGCAATGACCTTGCAGGTTTCCTTTTTTCGTAAAAAGTTGTCCGCATTTGCCCCCCGGAACCCGTAAATGCTCTGTTTTACGTCCCCTACGGCAAAGCAGTTCCCGTTGGTCACCGCCCGGAAAAACAGATCCTGCAGGTCGTTGACGTCCTGATATTCGTCGATGAGAACTTCACCGTAGGATTCCTGCTCTTTTCGGGCAATTTCGGTGGGAGTAAATTCTCCCGTTTCATGGGAATAATCGGAGACGGTCAAGGACAGCGCCAACTCCGCCAACGCAGAGAAGGAATAAGCCCCTTTGCGGTGCATTTCGTCCATCACTTCCCGGCGGAATTTATCCACGGCGTTCAGTAAAAACTCCATGCCCGGACGCAGAACGGCAAGGTCTTCTTCGCATTGTGCCGAAGAAAGATAGAAAATTTCTTCGGTTTGCAGAAATCTCTTAAATCGGGAGCGGTATTCTTTGTAAAGATAGGCTTCTTTCGGAGCCCCGTCCCGCACGGCAGGGGCTTTTGCAAAGACATGCCCCTTGACCCGGCGGCAGACTTCGTCCCATTTTCCCGCCCTTAACGCGGAACAAAGGGATCGGATCAGCTCCCGTTCTTCCAAAACCACGTCCATCTTCGGGAAGGGAGAAGCGGCGGCGATCTGATCGAAAACCTGCAAATATTCTTCAAAAACAGGTTGCATTAAAATGCAGGCGGCTTCACACCAAGTCCCGCCGTCCGACAACCGGGACTTCTGCCGGCGCAGCCACAGACCGCCGAAGGGAAAGGTCTCGATCTTCCGCGCCACGGTGTCGATGGTTTCTTCCATGGTGCGGCTGTCGGTCTCCCCTCCGAACAGGGTGGTAAATTCCCGGAATCCTTCGGGGAATTCCCGATAATACTCTTCGATCTGCCGTTGCAGAACGGACGATTTAAGCACCGCCAATTCCGTTTCGTCCATGACGGAAAAATCCGGCGCGACTCCTGCTTTTTGAAAATTCCGGCGCAACAGATCCATGCCGTAACTGTCGATGGTGCAGATCTTGGCTTTATACAGCGTCAGACTTTGTCTTCTCAGATGGGCGTCTCCGGGCTTTGCGGCGGCACGGTTCGCCAGATCCCGGGCAATACGGGTGCGCATTTCTGCGGCGGCGGCATTGGTGAAGGTCACGATCAAAAGCCGGTCTAACCGCCCGCCTTGTTCCACGAACTCCCCTACCCGGGCAGAAAGCACGGCGGTCTTGCCCGACCCTGCGGCGGCGGAGACCAAAAGATCCTGCCCCCGGGTGTGAATGGCTTCCAATTGTGCGTCAGTCCACTTGGGCATAGGTCTCCTCCTCTCGGTCGGCAAATACGTCTCTCGGCGCTTCGTGCCGGCAATACTCTTTCAGGTCGCACTTATCACAGCTGCAATAGGCGCTTCCGATCTTGATGGGATTTTTCTCCACCCTGCCCTCGTGCAGGGCGTTGCCCATTTTTTGCAAAAGGTCCGAGATCTGCTGAAACAGTTTGCCGAACTGTTCTAAGGTCACGAAGAAGGGGGAATCGTTTTTCTTGATCCGCAAGAACTTTCGCTCTTCGGTGTTATCCATGGCGTAAAGTATGGAATTATCCTTCAGATAGACCCCGGACCGGGGCGTTTCGTCTTCCCATTGCAACAACACTTCTTCGGGATCTTGGCTCCGTTTGCCCGATACGACCTTGGGATTCGAGCCGATATACTGTACCCCGGCGGGAAGACAGGTTTCACCCGGAAACAGATTCTGCTGCAGAGCGTAAAGATACATCAGCATCTGAATGTCGATGCCGTTTTGAATCAGTTGGAAGGAAAAATCTTTTTTGCCGGTCTTGTAGTCCACGACCCTCAGATATTTTTCCCCGTCTTTTTCGTAGAGATCCACCCGGTCCACCACGCCGATCATGGACAGAGAACCCTTTTCCAAGGGGATTTTGATGGGCTCCACGGCGTTTTCCCCGATTCCCACCTTTTGCTCAAAGGCGTAGGGAACGAATTGGGACGCTTGGAATTCTTTCCGGAACAGGGTCAGAAGCCGTTCGATCTTTTTCATCAACGCCTCAAAATAACTCCGTACCGTAGAAGGCGGAGTCTCGTCTCCGTAAAATTTGCGGATCTGCCCTTCGCCAAAGGCTTGGACCCGTTGATGCAATTCCTCGTCGGAACAGTCTAACCCTTGGGAAATAATGGATTCCAAGGCTTCGTGGATCAGCGTTCCCCGCTGTCTTGGATCCAATTCCGCCCGGCTTCGGGGGGAAATTCCAAGGCCGTACCGGAGAAAATAGGCGTACCGGCATTGATGGTACTTGTCCGCCCGGGAAGCGGAAAGCCACAAATGTTTGGGGTATAATTGCAGTGCCGTATCTTCCGAAAGGGCGGAAACCTCTTGACGGCGGGCGAGGATCTGTTGATATTCCTTTTGCCCGGCAAAATATGCCCCCAATTCTTCCACGGGAGTCTTGGTATGCAGAGCAAAGGCCGCCCTCTCCCGCTGGATCCGTTCCTGCAGAGAAGACTTGTCGGAAAGACGGAGCCGTTGGGGGGCAAGTCCGGGGAAAATTTCCAAAATCCGTCCGATGACCGGCGAGGGCGACGCTTCTCCCCCGATAACCGCCGCATAGGAAAGATACAATTCTTCCCGGGGGGCGGTGAGAGAAAGATAGACGTAAAACAACTCGTGTAAGACTTTATCGTCGGTGGTCTCTCCGATACCGAAAGGAGACAGGTGCAATCGGTCTTTGTCGGTCAAGAGACGATTGTCATCAATATTTTTTGGAAAAACCCCTTCGTTCAGCCCCAACACGAAAACGCACCGGGGGGAGATCATGGGCAGGGTTTCGGGAGACCCGGCGGTCACTTCGTCCAAGGACGTGGGCAAAATGGCAACGTCGTGGGTATCAATGACCGAGAAAAACAGATCCCGGTATTCTTTCAGAGTGATTTTATCGTTTCCGGCAGTCAGCACAAGTTCGTCCAACGCCAAAATTAATTGCTCGTAAACCTTTTTCTGCCGGGCAGAAAGTTCGTATTCGCCGTATTCCCGATAGGTCTCCGCGTTTTCGTTCAACGCGGCAGGAACGCCTAAGGTTTCCAAAATTTCATACAACACCGTGGAAATTTCCCGGACGGTAGCGTTTTGGGAACGGTTCTGCAGGGTCTCTACCGTGGTAACGATCTTTTGACGCAGTTCTTCCGCGCCGCTGCGCATGAGAATTTCTTCTTCGCTTTCCCGATCCGTGTACCCGGAAATGGGGCGGGTAAAGGGCATTTTGAACCGGTTGTAGCGGATTCCCCAAACGTCCACGTACCGCTCGAACCACGAGCCTTCTTCCGGGGTGCAGACAAATCCGCTTTTGACGAAGGACAGCACCGCATCAGCGGAGTACCCTTCTGCCGCCATGGAAAACAAAGAGGTGATCAGAGGCATGGGATTCCGTTGCCGCAACGGTGTTTTCCGGTGATAAAACAGCGGAATTTCATATTGATCGAAGACCGGATCCAAAATTCCGGCGTAATCGTCCAAGGAACGGACGATCAACGTAAAATCGCCGTAACGGTATCCCTCGTCCCGCACTTTTTTTGCGATGATTGAAGCGACGAATTCCGCCTCGTCGAAGCGGTCCGCACCGCAATAAAGATGGATCCGCTCCGGGACGCCTTCCAGAGTCTTCCCTTGAGGGCGGGCATATTCCGATTCCAGCAAAGCGAATTCTTCCGAAGAAAAGGAAGCGTTTTTCTGAAGATCAACGACGGTACATTTTTCTCCCATGCGCTTGCAAAAAGCCGCTAATTTCCGGGCTTCTTCCGCCGCATCGGCGGTAGGTCCCGCCTGTTCGGGATCAAAGGTGTCCGTGGGCAGAGCAACGGTGACGTCAGCACCGTTTTTTACCATCTGCAACAGAATATTCCGTTCCCGGTTATAAAAGGTGCGGAAATTTGCCACGTACACCCGTTCGTCCTCAAAATCTCCCGTTTCTTCCAGCAATTTCCGCAAACGGGCGGGAGCGTCGTCCGGATCGAAATATCCCTCAGACAAATAACCTTCGTAGACCTGACGGATCATCGCCAGGTCGTATAATTTATCGTTCTTTTCCTTTTGGGCGGTCTCCATCAATTCCTCGGCGGAAATGCCCGCGGCTTTCAGTTCTTTCATCGCCCCCAACAATAACGCTAAAAACCGGGGATTGCGGTAATCCGGGGGATAATACTTCAGAGACGGAGCAACGGCGTCAAAGGCTTTTTTCAGCAAAACCGTTTTTCCCCCTTCTCCCAAAAACCGGGCGGAAACGCCGTGTTTTGCAAATTCCGTCCGGGCGAGGGACTTCAACGAGGTGACGTTCAAATGCCGGAACCGCTTTTCCCCCAATCGGGTGAGGAAATACTGTTCTGACGCCACCGTATACTGGTCGGGGACGAGCAGGGTGACGTTTCTTCTGCCTTGCTCCCTGTCGATGCGCCCTGCGATCTCCTCCGCCATGTAGGCGGTCTTTCCACAGCCGACTCTGCCCAAAATTAAAGTCAAAGGCATAAAATAATCCCCCCTCAATTAAAAATTACGAAAAATATTCCACAAAAACCAACAAATGAAAAATCCGCAAAAAAGCGTCATTTTCAAAGTCTTTCTCCATTTCGGTTCCGGACTTGGGCAACCGCGGGACGTATATCCCCAAACCAATAAAATCCCCTCAGAAAATCCAATGAGGATCGTTAAAATCAAAAAAAACAATTCCATACAACAGCCTCTATTTCGCCGCGTCTATCAGATATTCCAAAAAGGAACAAGACCGTTTCAGAAGGGTCGTAGCCGTATCCTGCACCGCCGTTGCCCAAAAAGCGGGAAAAAGCACGGCACAAAATACCGGATTCAACTGCCACGCCGCAGCAAGATCCCCGTGGAGAAGCAAAGAGAACGCCCGGGTAACGCCGCAGCCGGGGCATTGAAGCCCCACCCAAGTCGAGGGGCAGCGGAACCACCCGTCTGCCACCGCCTCATAGGGAAGGAGAAAAAAAGTCAAAAAAAGAAGGGCGTAGCACCCGATACGGATCCATCGGAATAAAACCTTTTTTCGTTGCATAAAACCTCCGGGGAAAACAAATACTTTGTTCAAAGGGGTTGATCAAAGCCGTGCTGAACAAAGTTGAAATCTGTGGAATCAACACGTCGGAATTAAAAGTTTTGAACGAAGAAGAAAAAACCGCCCTGCTTCATCGGATCAAGCAGGGGGACGAAACCGCCCGTACCGCCTTTGTCAACGGAAATCTGAAATTGGTGCTGAGCGTGGTACAACGGTTCTCCAACCGGGGAGAAGACCCGGACGACCTGTTTCAGATCGGGTGCATCGGGCTGATCAAAGCCATTGACAATTTCGATCTGTCCCAGGAAGTAAAATTTTCCACCTACGCCGTTCCCATGATCATCGGAGAGATCCGCCGGTATCTTCGGGACAACAATCCGATCCGGGTCTCCCGGTCGCTGCGGGACACGGCGTACAAAGCCTTGGGGGCAAAGGAACGGCTGACGGCTAAACTAAGCCGGGAACCTACCATCGAAGAAATCGCAAAAGAAATGGATATGAAACGGGAAGAGATCGTCGTGGCTCTGGACGCCATCGTAGATCCGGTATCTCTGTTCGATTCGGTCTACAACGACGACAGCGATACCATTTATCTGATGGATCAGGTGCGGGATATTCACGAGACCGAATCCAACTGGGTGGAGGAAATTTCACTGCGCCAAGCCATTTCGCAGCTTTCTGACCGGGAAAAACGGATCTTGTCTTTGCGTTTTTACAGCGGGAAGACCCAAACGGAAGTCGCCGCGGAAATCGGCATCTCTCAAGCCCAAGTATCCCGGCTGGAAAAAAACGCCTTGTCTGAAATAAAAAAACACATGTAGGAGCGCAGACCCGGAGCGCACCCCGTCTCGCAGCTCCCGTTTAATCCTCAACTTTATTCTCCATTTTCCCTTTCTCCCGCCGTTTTTCTTCCCTTCTTTGTTCCTTCCGGAAATGAAGGATAAGAAGAGCGGCGGTTGCAGTACAGATGAGAAACACGAAGATCAATCCGATCCCGAAAACCACCGCGGCAGAAGTCCCGGGGGAAAAGGGGGATACGAAAACGTCCAAAAAACTCATTTCGCCTCTCCTTTCCGTTGACGTAATCTTGCTCTCAAGTGAAGCAGCCGGTTGTGATCGGTATACAAAATGAGACTGATTGCCAGCGCAACGGTCAAAAGCCCCGCGCAGAGAAGCCGGATCGACGCGGTGGGAGCGGTACGGAAGAATCCGGGCATCGTCCCCAGCAGAATAGCAAGAGAACAAGTCCCCGCCGCCAGGTGGGGTTTTTCAGGCAGCGCCGCCGTAGCCGTTCCGAAACAAATGCAGGCAGGGGCAGACAATGCCCCCAAACCGATACAGTAGAGCCATGGAACGTGGGGAAATACCGTCAAGAGAAGCAACGCCGCCCCAAAGCAAACCACCGCCGTTTTCCGGGGTCCGAAGCGATCTGCCGCCAATCCTCCCGCAACCCTGCCCAAGGTACATACTGCCGCAGGGATTAGGATCATGGCGCCTTTCGCCCAATCGGAAGGCAACAGCGAAACCACCAAAGAGATGATCAGCAAGGGAATCACGGTAAATAATAAGACTGCCCAATCGGGGAAAATACGGGTCACGCTATTGCGAAAAGACCGTATTTTTCGGGGATATTTCCGGGCTTCCGTAAAAAAGAAGCAACCTAAGGACGAAAGAAACAGGATCAGCCCCAGGATCCCGCCGGAAAGATCTGTTTGCCGTGCCAAGACCGTTCCTGCCGCCGCCCCGAGGACACCGGAGGAGATCACCATAGCGTTGCGGGAGAAAAATCCCCGGGCAAAAGCAACGCTTTCCCCCGCCGCACCGGTGTGGAACAAAGCGCTTCCTACCGCCGCCGGGAACAGAGCGATCCACGCCGCCCCGGAGGGAAGCAGACATGCCAACGCCACCAAAAGACACCCCACCGCTTGGGAGTGGAGCCTTGGGATCTCGTCCAGAACCGTTCCCAAAAAGGGGCGTAATCCGTAGGATAAGATCAAAAAGATCAGGTATCCTGCCCCGGCTAACAACGTGGTTCGGGCAATTTCGGTAAAATTCCCCGCCAACAAAAAGAAGCAGGAAAGATCCACCGCGAAATGGGTGATGATTTCGGTAATCAACGCTTCCTTTCTCGGCATAAAAACCCCTTCCTTTCTCCATAAATCCAAATTATACTTTTAAGTATATCATTTTTTTACCCTCATGTCAAGTTTTCTCCCCCTTCCTATTGACTTTTCCGGGGGAAATATGGTAAAATAAGATCGAACCCTTTTAATTTCTTTTTTTGAGAGATTTTTATGTTGAATTTTTATCCCCTCACCCTGGATTGCATTCCCCTCGTCCGGGCAGATCTGGCCCGGCCGGTCCCCCGCACCTGCGACTACTCTTTGGGTGGCGTGATGCTGTGGCGGGATTACCTTAAGATCTCCTATTCCAAGGCGGGAGAATCCATGATCTATCGGCTGTGCCTGCCCGACGGAACGGTAGCCTACCAACCCCCGGCAGACCCCGACCCAGACCTTCTTCGGGCGGTGTTCGACCATTGTAGAAAAGAGAAAGAGCCCTGCCGGTTTTCCTTCGTTCCCTCAGAGCGGATAGACGCATTTTATTCCTGTTTTCCGTCCGTTACGGTCACCGATCAGCGGGAATGGTACGATTATTTGTACCGAAAAGACGATCTCATTACCTACGCCGGGAAAAAACTTCGGGGACAGCGGAATCACGTCAACAAATTCCGCACCGCCTATCCTGATTGGGAGTTCGTCCGGGGATCGGAATCCGACGTTCCCCGCCTGCGGGAATTTTACGCCCGGTTTCGGGAAGAAAACAAAAAAGACGCTCCGACGTGGCTGGAGGAAGAAAAGAAGATCCAAGAGATCTTCGACCACTTCACGGAATATCAATTTCTCTGCGGAATTTTGACGGTAAAGGGTGCCGTTGCCGGGTTTTCTCTGGGAGAGACCGTAGGAGACACTCTCATCGTCCACACCGAAAAAGCAGACCGCAGTTTTCACGGAATCTATCCGATGCTTGCCTCCCGCTTCGCAGAGACCTTCGCCGATCGATCCGTCCTCTACGTCAACCGGGAAGACGATTCCGGAGACCCGGGGCTGCGGACGGCAAAACTGTCCTACCACCCCTGCGCCCTGCTGGAAAAATCCTTAATTGATCTTTGTTAAAAAGAGGAGAAAACACAATGAAAAACATATCCTTCCCCTACGGAAAAGAAAAAATGGAACATCCCTTCCGGGAAGAAGAGTTGATTGCCGTTCTGGAATCTTCCATCAACCGTTTCGATCCAAAAGCCTCGGCAGAGGAGATCGTCCGCAACGCCATGTCTTCCCCTATCGGATCTCCCAAGCTGTCCGAGCTGGCGGCCGGGAAAAAGAACGTGGTCATTATTGCCAGCGACCATACCCGCCCCGTTCCCAGCAAAGAGATCCTTCCTCCCATGCTAAAGGAGATCCGAAGCGCAAGCCCCCATGCAAATATTACCATATTGATCGCCACCGGGTGCCACCGGGGAACGACGAAGGAAGAATTGATCCATAAATTCGGCAAAGAAATCGTTGAAAAGGAACGTATCTACGTTCACGACTGCGACGACAGAGATCAGCTGATCAATATCGGAACGCTTCCTTCCGGGGGAGAGTGTGAGATCAATAAGATCGCTTACGATGCGGATCTGCTCGTAGCAGAAGGTTTTATTGAACCACACTTTTTTGCCGGTTTTTCGGGGGGTAGAAAAAGCGTTCTTCCGGGGATTTGCGGACGAAGCACCGTTTTGGCGAATCACTGTGCGGAATTTATCGCCCACGAAAAAGCACGGACGGGGATCTTGGAAGAGAATCCCATTCACGAAGATATGCTGTGGGCGGCAAAAGCCGCAAAACTGCAGTATATCGTAAACGTCGTGCTGAACGATAAAAAAGAAGTTATCTTTGCAACGGCAGGAGACAGCGAAGCGGCACACCGTGCCGGAACCGACTTTTTATCTTCCCTCTGCGCGGTCACTGCGCCAAAAGCCGATATCGTCGTCACGACCAACGGAGGTTACCCCTTGGATCAAAATATGTATCAATCGGTAAAGGGCATGACGGCGGGCGAGGCTGCCGTAAAAAAAGGAGGGGTCATCATTATGCTCTCTAAATCCGAGGACGGAACCGGAGGAGATCATTTTTATCGTCAGCTTGCACAGGAATCCGATATGCAAAAGGGCATGTCTTCCCTTCTCCGCCGGAAACGGAACGAAACCCTGCCCGACCAATGGATGACCCAGATCCTTCTGCGAATCTTGATGAATTCACACGTGATCTACATATCCTCCGTTGAGGACCGTATCGTGAAGCAAATGCACATGATCCCCGCCCACAGCATAGAAGAAGCCCTTGAGCAGGCAAAACAACTGCTTGGGAAAACAGATCCGAGTATCGTTGCGATCCCCGACGGGGTATCGGTGATCGTCCGCGGATAACCCGGCTCCGAAGAAAAATCCGTCCGGGCGGAAAAACCGCCCCCCCTTCTCTACGCTCTGACGAAAGTCCGGAATCGAAGTGAGAATAGAAAAAAAGACCCGAAAAAGAACGAAAAACTTCTTTTTCGGGTCTCATGCTTTGTTTTAGTTTTCTGCCGAAGGTTCTGCAACGGCCTGCTCAGCAGATTCTGCAGCCGCGGCTTCTGCCTCTGCTTTCGCCTGCGCTTCCGCTACGGCTTTTAAGCCCGCGTTGATCAGCTCTTGTTTTTCCGCTTCTTCCGCTAATCTTGCTTGATAACGAACATGCTTGGATTTCCCAAACCCCAAAATGGGAATAAAGATCGCGGGGAAGCAAAACAGTCCGAGAGTAAACCCAAGCCCGTGACCGTAGGATTCCGACAGCTTTTGCACCGTCAAAATCGCCACCAGAATATTCACGCCGGGAATCAGCATGAACAGAAAATAAACCCCGTTGCCCCACGCCACGTTGAAGAACTCGACCCAGCCGTACACGGGAATCAGATTCGACCACCCGGGTCTGCCGGCTTTGGTGTAAATCCGCCACCAAGCGATGATGAAAAAGACGATAAGACCAACGGCAATTGCAACGCCCAGAACAATCAAAATGACCCCGATAATTCCGGCGACGTTCACCATTCCCCCTGCTCCGTCTCCTGCCATGCCTTGGTATGCACCGCCGGGCAGAGTCCCGTCCGTTGCTACGGATTGCATTACGTTTCCCACAATAACTCCTCCTTTTTTCGTGCCGGATTATTTTTCATTCCGGCATCGTTATTTTTATTGTATCACATTCTTACAATTTTGTCAAGATTTCATCGAACTTGCGCGTACACTATAAAAAACATTTCGTATAGCAAAACTCAACTGAAAATATTGACAATATTAGACTTTTATGCTATAATCTATCTATAAGCATTCGAGTATGTTGAGGAGAATGAGATGAACGCGATATGTCTGAAAAAACTTCATGAAACAGAAGTTGAAATACTAAATAACATCGTGTGTATATGTAAAAAACATGATCTGAAATACTATTTGGTTGGCGGGACTCTTTTGGGTGCAGTCCGACACAAGGGATTTATTCCTTGGGATGACGATTTAGATATTGCAATGCCTAGGAATGATTATAATAAATTTTTAGAAGTCGCCCAAGAAGAATTGGGAGAACAATATTTTTTACAGACTGGCAAAACTGATAAAAACTGTTGTCGTTTGTTCAGTAAGGTTCGAAAGAATAAGACTTTGTTCGTTGAGTATAAAGACCAGCACATTGATAAGCACCATGGAATTTTTGTTGATATTTTTCCTTTGGATTCAGGAGGCAGATACACGAATAGAAAAACTCAAAGTCCAAAGATGCTCTTATATCGATTGTTTCGTAGTTATTTGCAGGATACAAGGGGAGAAGGGAATCAAAAATTTAGTACAAAGTATTTTTTTAAAAAAGTTATTTATGCATTATTGTGGATAATTCCCGACAATACAATAATTGATATATGCGATTGGCTTTCAAGCGGAAGAGGAGATTTTTATATCAATTATTGTAGTCAATACGGAATTAAAAAGCAGACGATAGAGAAGAGAATGTACGATCCTGCGGTACAACTTGAATTTGAAGGAAATATGTATGATGTTCCTAGAGAATATGATTATATTCTCAAGAGGATTTATGGCGACAATTATATGCAACTTCCGCCGGAAGAAAAAAGGGTTACACACAATCCTGTAAGAATTAATTTCGATACAGACGGACCGGATGAAAATGCGGGGGATTAAAATGAAAAAATATAAAATTGGTTATACGACTGGAGTGTTCGATATGTTTCATATCGGGCACTTGAATGTTATCCGAAATGCAAAAAACCACTGCGATTACTTGATTGTAGGCGTTAGCACAGATGAACTTGTCCAATCGTATAAAAACAAAACACCTATTGTCTCTTACGAAGAAAGAAAAGCGATTGTAGAAGCAATCAAATATGTCGATAAGGTTGTTCCTCAGACATCCATGGATAAGCTTAAGGCATGGGAGGACTTGCATTTTGATGCAATTTTTCATGGAGATGATTGGAAAGGATCAGCCCTATATAATGAGACAGAACAGAAATTAAAACAAGTTGGATGTGATATGGTATTTCTTCCTCATACAAAAGGAACTTCTTCGACATTATTGGCTCAAACCTTGTATGATATTGTGGAGATTGAAAAATAATGGCCAATTCTCGTACCAAAAATGTATCAATCAATATAGTGACCGGCTTGATATGTCAAGCCGCAACTCTTGTTTTGGATTTTTTATCTAGAACGATATTTATAAATACCCTAGGGGCAGAGTATCTCGGTGTTAACGGATTGTTTTCTAACATTCTCTCAATCCTTTCTTTTGCAGAATTGGGGATAGGAAATGCAATTATATTCAGTATGTACGAGCCTCTAGCTATAGGAAATCAAAAAAAACTCGGTTCACTGATAGCTTTGTATAAAAAAGCGTATATCTGGATCGGAGGAACCCTTTTCGCTACAGGTCTTTTGGTGACTCCTTTTTTGAATTTTATTATTATTGAACGCCCTGACATTCCAGAAAATATTCATGTGATCTACATATTGTTTTTATCAAATACTGCATTTTCCTATTTCTTTGCACATAAAAAATCTATTCTCGTCGCAGATCAAAAAAATTATATTGTTTTACTTGTATCTGGCGTTATACATATTTTACAAGTTGCTATACAAATTGTGTTTTTATGTGCAACTCATAATTTTATATCATATTTGGCATTGCAAATTATTTTTACAATTCTTGGAAATTTTGTGGCCTCCGTTTTTGCGGATAAAATGTATCCTTTTTTGAAATTAAAGGCTGATCCGTTAAAAAAATCTGAGTCTAAATTAATTTTTAAAAATGTAAAATCATTAGCGTTATACAAATTTGGATCTATTATATTGAATGGAACCGACAATATTCTTATTTCTGCATTGGTAGGTATTACAGAAGTTGGCTTGGTGTCGAATTACGTTCTACTAAACACTTCTTGCAGCGCTATTTTGAGTAAGATCGCAAATGCATTTATCGCTAGTGTCGGGAATTTAAATACGCACAAAGATCCTGTAAAACAGTATGAAATATTTAATAAAATCTTTTTTATAATAGCTTGGCTGTATGGGTTTGCATCTGTGGGGCTTATAACGGTTGCTCCTTCTTTTATTAAGACTTGGATTGGAAGTTCATACTTGCTCGATCCCGCAACAGCCGTCGCTATCGTCATTGGATTTTACGTACAGGGGGCTCATTTTGCAGCGTATACCTACCGGACGACGTTAGGATTTTTCAATGAAGGAAAGTATTCGCCTTTGTTGGCTGCCGTTTTGAACATCGTATTATCTATATCTATGTGGAAATTGTTTGGTCTGTGTGGTATCTTTATTGCGACTCCGTTATCTCGATTGTTGTCAACGGGAATTATTGATCCGGTGTTAATTTATCGAAAAACCTTTCAGAAAAATCCTTTGATATATTATGCAATGTATTTCGCTTACGTAATATTATTTACCTTGATTGGTACGATATGCAATTTTGCTATTTCTTTTGTTTCTGTAGCCGGATGGCAGGGAGTTGCTTTAGAGATTTTTTTGGTTTTCGTCATTTTTAACTCGTGTATGATAATTGTTTTTCATCGCACAAAAATATTCAAAGATACCTATAATCAAATTCTTTATTTGTTGCACATTAAAAAGTAATTTTTTTGAGGTCGAAATATGTATTTGAAAAGCAGATTGAAAGAAACCTGTACAGGCTGTCGTGCTTGTGAAGATATTTGCCCAAAAAACTGCATTTCGATGCAAGAGGATAAAGAAGGGTTCGTATACCCGGTAATCGACGACGAAAAATGCATTCATTGTCATTTGTGCGAAAAAGTTTGCCCCGGAAAATATGGAAATTGGGCGAATAAAAATCAAGTTAAGGTTTGGGCTGGAGTTTATAATTCAGAGGATGTTATACATAAAAGTTCTTCTGGGGGCGCATTCACTGCTATATATGAACATTTGCTGAAATCGAATTACACCGTATACGGTGTTGTGTTTGATGAAAATTTCAAGGTAAAACACGCACCGGCAAATTCTGTGAAAATGTGCGAATCTTTTCGGAAGTCTAAATATGTGCTAAGTGATACGAATAATTGTTACCAAAAAATACAACAGCAACTTCAAAAAGGGGAAAAGGTATTATTCACCGGAACTCCATGTCAGTGTGCAGCTCTCCTTAACTTTTTGGAATTAAAAAAAGTAAACACGTGTAATTTGATAACCATTGATTTAATTTGTCATGGTGCACCAAATCAAGCCTTATTTAATTCCTATTTGAGAGAATTGGAAGATCGGGAAAATTCAAGTGTGAAGGAATTTTTGTTTAAAAATAAAACTCCAATAAGAGGTAAAGTGAATTCTCGTTCTGCAAAGATTGTTTTTACAAATGGGAAAACGCTTTTTGTAGGAATAGAAGACGACCCTTTTTTGAAGGCTTACTATTCCAGATTGTTTTACCGGCCTTCTTGCAAGGTATGTTCTTTCGCTCGACCGCACCGGGTTTCAGATTTGACACTGGGAGATGCTTGGGGGATTAAACAACTGTACCCTCAATGGGATTCGTTATCAGGGGTATCTTTAATTCTTGTCAATAGTGATAAGGGAAAAGGCATCGTTGATTTGATAAAAAATGTTATGATATTGCTTCCGGTAACTATCGATTGGGCAGAAAAATCAAATCAACAACTTCACAAACCAACAGATTTTCACCAAAATCGGGAGAAGTTTTTTTTAATTTGGAGAACGCATAGTTTTTATAAAGCGGTAAAAGAAGCGACAAAGACTCCTCTTTACAGAAGAGCCTTAGGAAAAATAAAGTGTATAATAAAGCAAATTAAGGCGTAAACCTCGTTTCGTTGGCAAATCAATAAATTTTATAAACATTCTCCAGACGTGGTAAATTCTTATCTTTTCAGAATTTTCCGCAATAATCTCTGTGGAAAGAAACTTCTAACGAAAGAGCCGAAAATTTGGTATAAATAAAATTCAAGTTTAATACGGGTTGACAACGTTCTTCTCTTACCAAATCCTGCTAAGTAAAAATCACATCTTCCATCGTGCACTAACGAATCTCCAACGCAGTAGTGTAAAAATTTACGCCACGCCAGCTGAGCAAGAGTCTTTTCGCCGCACGCCTCAAAAAAAAGTGCTCTTTGTTCAAAAGCCCAGACGGCGTCAACGTCAATATCCCTGCCCTTCGAATGCATGATACTCGTTGGATTTTGATAATACGCGTACAAACAAGAATTCCCGACAACGACCTTTTCGCTTTCATAATAATATTTGCAGGTTGTCGCCTCGTCTTCGTGAATCCGTCCTTCCGGGAACGGATGTTTTTTTACGATTTCATTTCTGTATAGCCTTCCACAAGCAGTAACCAAAACCAAATAAAGTTCCCCTAATAATTTTTTGCAGGCATCGCGTCCTGTCAACAGTTGAACCGGAGGCAACGCATCGTTTGTGTAATATTCCGTTGTGCGGTTTTCCGTTCTAACCATACCGCAACAAGAGATATCCGCACTATTATCGGCAAGAATCCCATACAGATACTCAATATAATTCGATGCAACGTAATCGTCAGAATCAATGAATGCTATATATTTCCCATTGGATTCTTTCACGCCGAAGTTTCTCGCATCGGACAATCCCCCGTTTTCTTTATGAATTACTTTGATTCGAGCATCTTTTTCTGCCCATTCGTCGCACATCTTCGGGCAGTTGTCGGGACTGCCGTCGTCAACCAAAATAATTTCCAAATTCTTATAAGTCTGTTCGACAATGCTTTGAACACACTTATCCAAATATTTTTCTACCTTGTAAATCGGGACGACAACGCTGATCAAAGGATTTTCCATAACTTCCCCTCGCGACGAATAGTTTTTGTGTAACACCCGGTGTTTCTTCTTATTCCTTATCTTATCTGTACCATGTCTTTTGTTTTATGCTCCGTTAAAACGTGCCCGAATCTTTGAAAGAACGAATTTTACGCATCGTTTTACTTGATTTTTAGGGATTGCACGAAATGAGGCATAACGAAAACTTCTGCCGTTTTTCAATGCTTTGAAAAAATGCACCCGGCCATTGTGCTTTATCGACGGATGTCTTAACTGATGATTGTACCGGGCAGCCTTTTCTAAGTCTGCATCTTCGAGATTTAACTCAGCAAGTTTTAATAATTCTTCGCCCTTTTCACTTTGGCAAAGAATCAAGGATACCCCCTTCTCTAATTGTGATTCTTCGTATCCCCACGCATCCCCAAGCGTTACGTCAGAACACCGTGCTGTTGTTGCAAATCTGCATGAATAACAGTTCTCAGTATAATCCACGGAAGCCAAGAATAAAGCGGTATACGAATCGGTAACGTTAGATGGGGAAAGTCGCTTTGAATTAACGCTGAGTCCGAAGTTGCACTTATTGCGAAAAGCGATGTGTTCAACATTGGCCAATGGTATTCCGGATTCTTGGAGATACTTTTCGAGAAGATGCGGAGACGGAGATCCATGGCAAATCAGATCTACCGCATAAAGATTCTCTTGCTTTTTTACATAGTTCTTCAAACCGGAAACTTGACATGGCAAACCTAAAAAAAGAACTCGTTTTTCGTTTTCTAAAAGGTTCTTGATATCTAAAAAAATGCTTTTCGGATTGCTTTTTACATATTTTGAACCGGCAAAGACCGACGCGTCGTCTGTTGTGCCCGAAATTATCTTAAAGCCGAATTCACCATTTTCAAATACACAAGAGCATACATATCCACCGGTCGATAGAAACCCTTTGATAATTGCAGTGGCAGCACCTCCGGAAGATGACCCGGCTCTCGTTTCATCTTCTGCCCACCCTTGAAAGCAAAAAGCCGGATTTTTAAGTTCTGTTAACTTATTGTTTGGGCAAACGTTATAGCAGGCCTTACAGTCGACACATTTTGTTTCATCAATAATTGCGTCGTATTGTGATAAAGAATCTATGATCGATATTGCATCTTTTTTGCACACATGGATACAGGCCGTACAGCCTGCACACATTCCTTCCGTACAGACAGTCTTCATATATTTTGCTCCAAGTATTCTATAGATTTGCGATACTGTTCGATCTCTATTTTACGCATCGCTCTCTTATCGTCTACGAAATCGTAAAGAGTTAAAATCATCTCAGGGGAGGTAGCCCTGTGATTTTCTATCCCTAAACGAAAAAGGAGATCGCTTAATTTGTTATTATTGCTTTCCCTCACCAATACCGCAAAGCGTTTAGCGTATTTTGCAGAAAAAATAGCACCGTGAAAAGTATCCGTAACAACATATTCTGCATTTTTGAAGGCACACAATATTTCCAAAGGAGATAATGCAACATGATGATGAACCCATTTTTGACTTTCCCCTATGGATATGGGAACAAGATGTTTCTCTTTACATAATTTCAATATCGCATTTACTTCATCCGGGGAAGATATCCTATCGTAATATGCGTATACAATACAGTATTTTTTCGGCAACTTTTTAAGGCAATCACTGTGTTTTTCAATTTCAGCGTCAAAATTATGGATTGCTACAGGATCAAGACTGTATATTGGATTGCAAGCAGATAAAGATTTTACAAAACACGCAGTATTTTCATCTCGCACTGAAAATGCACGGATCCTCAAAAATGCATTTCTAATAACGTCACAGACTTCTTTTGAGAGGTTCTCCGGTCTGGTAAATCCGCAGGAGGCAGCGTAAGTTATAACTCGATCTGCTTGGCGGACATTCCCAAACAATTGAGACGTAAATCCCCATTTCGAATCACATAGACAGTTAAACACCTCGTCGCTGCCTATCACGCAAATATCATATTCCTGATTATTATTCGTATCGTTCAACTCAAGCACGTCATTTGCAAAGGATTGCTGAAGTCGTGACTGCTTCTTTTTTGCCTTGATTTTTTTGAAAGCATAGAACGGACAAGTATCTTGTTGAAGGAATCTCTGCACAATGTTTTTTTTCGAAGATTTTACTCCTTCATCAAAGTGCATTACTTGATCTCTTTTTTTATTATCTTCCTCGTTTGGCTCGATATCAATAAACGAAACATGATGCCCTAAAGATTCCAGTATTTTTTTCAATGAATAGGCTTGAAGCAACGATCCGTAATTGCAAACCCGCTGCATTGAAAGAATGCATACTTTCATTATAAAAATCCCCTTAAATAAAATTTCCTTCCGTGCCACTACACCACAATCGGATTCCTATATAACTTCCCCTCTTAATAAACCGTTTTCATGCAATAGTCCGGGTTTCTTTCCGAGGTTTATTGTAACATATTCTTGCTGATTTGTCAAGATTCGCGAAAAGCCCTCGGAGGGGTTCCGAGGGCTTTACTTCTGTACGGTTAAGAAAGCCGGAAAAGGGTGATCCGTTCTCCGGGGATTGTTTCGAGGTCGGTAATCAGGTCGGTAAGGGGTATGGTTTCTCCCCGATAAAGAACGCCGTAACCTTCGCCGGGGCGCTCCAAACGCAGCAGGCAACCTTGTTCGCTGCGGATTTCTGCCCGGATTTCTCCGTTTTTAACTGATCCGTCCACTAAAAACGCACCGTATGCGCGAAGTCCGTGGAAGGAAGCGTCGCGGGTTCGGTCCCAGCAGGGGAACAGACGGAGAATATTTTCATTGCTTTGCAATAACATTTCGTTGACCGTTCCCGGAATGGCGGCGGAGTTTTCGAGTCCGCCTCCGTCAAAGCAGAACAACCCGTTTTGCTGTTGGTAATCTTTGATGTTGTCACGGATGTGGGCAATCAGCTTTTCAGGGGGATATCCCAAGCGTGCGGCAGCAATATAAAACTCACAGAATTGGTTTTGATGCTTCCAGCCGTTGGTCTTTTCCAAGGTATTCAGCGCAATTTGATACAGTTCCGGGGTCGTATATTTTCCGACCTGTCCGGACGGATATACGTAGCGGAGCGACAGAACGTCCAATTTCAATTCTCGGTTTTCCATCTCCAGAAAAACGGGAACGCCGTCCGTTTCTGCGATTTTGGGCTCTGCCAAATGATCGAGAATATGCTGCCATTTTTCGATTCGTTCACAGTCTATCTGCAGGGTTTCGGAAAGGTCGATGAGCAGCTGCATCACCATACGCACCAGTCCCAAAGACAAGATCGTATTCATATCGTCGTACCCTTCCGGGACGAAATCAGGTCCTTTCCACCATTCGATCTCATGGAACGTATCGTTATAAATAACGTAACGTCCGTCTTCAAAGGAAAGATAATCTTCCCAAAAATCGCCGATCTCCTTCACGAGGGGATAAATGAGTTTTCCGTATTCCGCGTCCCGCGTGCAGTACCAGCGCATCATGGGAACGACTGCCGTATAGGCACCGTTGCTTTTCTGTCCCAAAAATCCATGCCCGTGCTCCTTGATCCAGGACCGGACGCCGGATTCCATACCCAAAGGACCGATGGCTACGGGGAAATAGGCCCCGCGGCAGCCAAGGAATTCCTTGGAAAAGCTTCTTGCTCTGGGCAGGTAATCCAGAATGGGGGTAAGATAACAATCGGTCAATTCCGGGTGATTGGCTGCGCAAAGGGGGTAAAAGGGAGCCTGATGGTTATAGTTCAGGTGATAATCTCCAGCCCAGGCCTGTCCGTCCGCCGTTCCAAAGGTCCCCCAAAGTCCGGGGGGGAATTTTTTGTTCCGGGCGCAGCACGCTAAGGCATACAAGCCCATGTACCAATGATTTTCCAGATCTTCATCGGGCAAGGATACGCTGCTTTTTGCCCAAAAATCCTTCCACCAACGGTCGTGGGCGCGCAATCTTTCGTCAAACCCGTCGTTGTCAATATCCAAAAGACGCAGAGGAGTTTGTTTACGGTACGCCGCCGAATCGTGATTCGTTCCAACGCAAACTGCCCAGCGGATCCGCTCCCTGCCGTCCTTACGGACACGGCTTATTTCCCGGCAAACACACATTCCGAAGGAGGGGAAATAGGTATCTTCCGTATCAAACCCCCGGAGAGAATAGCGCATATCTCCCATTTCCCCGGTTTCCACGATTGCTTCGTTTCCTTCCAACGGCAACAGGTTCAGCGAGGCAGAAAGCCCGGGGAAAGTACGGTCCAATTCCAGCAACACCGTATTTTCGCAAGCGCAGACCGTGACGGTCAGCGTCGCATCAAAGTGATTCATTTGATAGTATCCGGTCAGCCGGGCACGGTCTATATCCTGCTCTACCCGGTAAGGAGACTGGGGGAACTGGGGCATAAGGATCTCGATGATCCCCAAAGGCGCCATTCCGCCCCGGATCGGCTTGAGGGCGTCTCCGTCGGCTTTCCAGAAATCGCATTTTCCGACATAAAGCTGAACCCGATCGGTGGTACCGCTCCAAACGACGGACAGATCCCCGTTTCCGGTGATCGCGCCGTCGGGCAGCATTCTCCCGGGAACTTTTTCCGCAGGGGAAGTGACCGTAAATTGATGTTTCATATCGTTACTCCTTTATCTTGATTTTCACAGAAACAGAATCAAAGGGCAAGAGAAGGCATTTCTTTCAGATGTTTTTTAATCAGCTCGGCGTTGACGCCGTTGTTTTCGATGATCTCCCGATAGAAGGCGGCACTGGGTTTGGCGGTCCGTTCAAAGGTCTTGAAATCCACGTCGTACAATCCGAACCGGGGCTTGAAACTGCCCCATTCAAAATTGTCCAGCATCGACCAGTACAAATAGCCCCGAACGTCGGCACCGAACTCGATGGCTTGACGGACGGCAGACAGATATTCGCTCAGGAAAACGATGCGGAACCGGTCGTCGTTACAGGCAACGCCGTTTTCGGTGATGTAAATGGGCTTATCGTGAAGCCGCCCCAAATTGGAAAGGATACATTCGGGATTGAATTCTTCCAGATAAAAATCTTCGTCGATCATCTGCATACGGGTAAAGTCGTACCGCTTTCCCTTGGAATTGGGGCGGCGGGCGTCGATAAGATCACGGACGTAAGTATTGACCGACCAAAAATCGGCAGTCCCCTTTAATTCGGGACAAAACGTTCCCTAGGTATAGGGATATACGATTTCCCCGGTG
>JAZNDV010000097.1:0-11790 GCA_045588285.1 Eubacteriales bacterium | reverse complement strand
AAATTGTACGATTCCGTCCCTGCCGTTTGAGCTCCATCCACTCCGAATAATATACCCATATTTCGACACATTGCACCAATCTGCCGTATGGGAAGAATTTGTCCGGTAACGTTCGATGCATGGGTACAGAAAACCAATTTTGTATTTGACCGAATGGAACGACGGAAATTATTGACGGTTTCTTCGTTGCTATTTGCTGTAACGACAATATCGAACCCGTTAATTTTCCCCTGATCACGTAACGCGACCAGCGGACGGAGTACGGAATTATGCTCTAAATCGGAGATTACCACGTGGTCTCCCGGCTTCAATATTCCTTTTAGTGCCCGATTAATGGCATCGGTAGTATTCATCGTAAAAATAACAGTTTCCGGTTCAGTGCCAAAGAAGTCTGCTAAAACACAGCGGGTGGAATAGATTGTTTCGGAAGCTTCCATCGCCATTCTGTGTCCGCTTCGCCCGGGATTTGCCCCGTTTTTTTGAAGGTGCCGGGCAACGGCGCATAGTACCGTTCTTGGTTTTGGATATGAGGATGCCGCATTGTCAAGATAAATCATAAATCTCTCCCGTGACGCGTACTCCATTGTTTTTCAGAAGTGCGTCGGCGGTTTCAAATTGCGTGGCGGGAACCTTAATACACCAGCCGCAGCCGTTGGTCGTAGCGACAGATTTTTTGATGGCGTATGCTTTGATCCCGTATCGTTTCAGAACGTCCTGCGCTTTTTGTGCGTACGTGACAGACCGAACTCCAATGCACTTTGTTCTCATGGGTTATCACTCTTTTAGACGAAAGTAGCCGTAACGGCTCACCTCATCTTATGCGGAAATAGAAACTCGTGACATTAAAAAACTTTTTCGTTGTACTGATATCATATCACGATTCGGACAGGCATAAAATTTCAATGAAGGGAGTTATCGTAATGGAACTATTGATTGCAAACCCAGCTTTATCCTGGTTATGTCTCGTTGCTTTATTCGCTTTTGCAGAACTGTTTTTTCTTCAATATCGATTCCTATGGTTTTCCGTTGGGTGTACGGCGGGACTTGCTACTGCCCTTTGTTCCGGACCGCTTTGGCTTCAAATCGTAATTTCTGCCGTTTCTACCGGAGCACTGATGTGGTTCACACGCTCTTGGGTAAAACAAGTACGTTGTGACGATGCAATTCATGAATTCGTTCCGGAAGAAAGTGCACGTGAAATAAATTCAATCCGATTTGACCGGAACGCCGGAGCCCATCTGGAAGAAGCAGAGGGCTCGCTGGTTGCGTCAGAGAACGTCTCTGTGATCAGCGTCCCGCCCAAATCAGAAGAAGATATAAATTTTCGCGAAGAATTGACGGAAATATAAAACCCCGCTGAGATGAAGGATTGCATCTCAGCGGGATTTGATACATCGCGTTTTTTTGTAAAACGGTTGATAATTACCGTTTGTTTGAGAGAAATACAGGTTTCTTAAATCTTTTTCCAGGTCCGCTTGTTAAACAAAATCAATACAGGAAGGATCTCCAGTCGACCGAGCAACATAATAAACGTCAAGATAATGGTAGAAAAATCGTTAAAACCTGCGAAGCTTGAATAGGGCCCCACGGCTTCAAATGCCGGACCAATGTTAGAAATGCATGCCAATACCGCAGAGAAATTACTGAAAAAACCGTGTTGTACTTGATAATTTCCCGCATCGGAAACAATGTTGACAAACTGACCGTTTATACCGTCGAAGGACAATAAGAATACTCCAGCCAGGAGTATAAAGAAATACAAGGTAATAAAGGCAAATACGTCGTTAACAGTCTTTTGTTCCAGGGTTTTTCCCTCAAATTTTACTTTCGGTACGTAGCGGGGGTTGATCAACTTACGTACGTTAACGTAGGCGCCTTTCACTGCCATGACGATACGGGAAATTTTCATTCCGCCCGCCGTAGATCCTGCCATCGCACCGATAAACATTATAACGACGAGAGTCGTTTTTGCAAGCATTGGCCAAACACCGTAGTCGGTGGTAGTGAATCCCGTCGTTGTTAATAAAGACGAAATCTGGAATAGCGAATGGCGGAAAGATTCTTCGATGCTGTAGACTTGGGGAACCGTTTCGAATTTTCCGACAAGACTTAAAAACACGAAACCTACCGCACAGGCGATGATCATAAAGTAGCTTCGAAATTCTTCGCTTCGAAGCACGTCCTTGATCTTGCCGATCAACAACAGATAATACAAGCTGAAGTTACACCCAAACAAGATCAGAAAAATGGAAATAACGTACTGCGCGAATGGGGTGAAATATTCCATACTGCCCGGAATAAAACCAAACCCGCCGGTTCCTGCACAACCAAAGGTAGAAAGAAAGGCATGGAAAACCTTGTCGTCTCGGTAAGCATTTGCCGCTTCTACACCGAAATCATTGCACATTGCAGCATAATCCGTTATCGAACCACAGCAAAGAATCACAATTTGCAACGCAGACATCCCTAAATAAATGAGGTACAAAATCCTTGTTGTTACCTTCATCCTTGAAACGATTTTACCAACCTGCGGCCCCGGGCTTTCAGCACGAAGCAGATGCATGGAAGAACCGTCGTTGCTTTCCGGGATAAAAATCAGAACGAATACGAGAATTCCCATACCGCCGATCCAATGAGAAAAACTTCTCCAAAACAAAGTAGAATGTGACATTGCGGCAATGTCTGTAATAATGCTTGAACCTGTAGTCGTAAACCCCGACATCATTTCAAAGCAAGCATCAACGTAATTTGGGATATCACCATTAATTACAAAGGGGATAGCGCCGAAAAGTGCCATTACGATCCATGACATCGCAGTAAGCGCAAAACCTTCTTTTTGATAAATGTTGTTCCGCTCCGGTTTTGGAATCTGTAACAAGAAACCGAGGACAATTAAAATAATGCAAGGGATCAAAAACGCAAGTATATGTATAAATGATTCTTTGTAGATAACGCTAACCGCAAGAGGCGCAAGCATCAGAATCCCCTCCAAGATCATAATCTTGCCGAGAATTCTTCCTAATTTCTTGTATTCCATAACGACACCTTATTCGATTACATCGTTCAAATCGTCGAAATTTTTATGCGTTGTTACAACTACAACGTTATCCCCAAGGTGGATTTCTGAATCACCGTTTGGAATAATTACCTCATTTTGACGAATGATGCAAGCGATCAAGCAATTCTTTTTCATGTTCAGTTCCCGGAGAGGCTTATCATAAAAGTTCTCCCACTTAGCTGCAGTAAACTCCAACGCTTCAACTTGGCTGTTAACAAGTTGATATAATGTCTGAACTTTACTGCCAACCGAATTCGCAAGTGCGCGAATATAACTGATAATTCTCCCTGCTACGATATGTTTGGGCGAAACATTGTTGTTGATCCCGAGTTCATCAAGCATTCCATAGAGATCGTCGCTTTTGATCTGCGTAATAGACTTCTTTACGTTCTTTTTGTTTGCAAACATGGATACGATCATATTTTCTTCGTCAATATCCGTAAGGGCTACGAAGGCATCCATCGCAGTAATTCCTTCCTCAATCAGAACGTCGTGTTGAGTCCCGTTTCCGCAGACGACCGTTGCACGGGGGAGAAGTTCCGCCAACGCCTCGCAGGCCGCCGGATCATTTTCAAGCAACTTAACAGCGTATTTCTTTTTTGACAGTGCGTCTGCAAGATAGTATCCAATGCGTCCGCCACCAACGATCATAATATTCTTAAACGGTGACTTGACGAGATTTGCTTCGGACAGAAAATCCCCAAGCGATTTTGCGTTTGCAGTGAAATGAATTCTGTCGCCTTCTTCAATCTTAAAGTTGCCGGAAGGGATAATTACTTCATCAGCGCGCTGTACTGCACAAATCAACACCTTGGTGTTCAGCGTCTTCCCGAGAGAAATTAGGGTTTGACCAATCAAAGAACAACCCTTTTCGGCGATCACTTCAACGAGAGAAACTCTTCCTTTGGCAAAGTGCTCGATTTGATTGACCGACGGAAGATTGATAATGTTAAAAATTTCGTTTGCAGTCTCCTGCTCAGGGTTAACAACCATTGCAATGCCGAGATCGTCTTTCATAACCGAGATTTGTTTTCTGTAATCGGGATTTCTAACGCGGGCAATGGTATTTTTAGCCCCTATTTTTTTTGCTACAAGGCAAGCAAGAATATTAAGCTCGTCGCTTTGAGTGAGAACGATAACAAGATCCGATTCTTTGACGCCTGCCTCTTTTTGAATGTCCATACTGGCACCGTTACCAACAACGCCGAGAACGTCGTACCGTTCAATAAGTTCCTCAATCGTTCGTTTATCATCGTCAATGATGGTAATTGCATGACCTTCACCCGAGAGGCTTTTCAATATCGTTTTTCCTATGGTGCCGAGGCCTATAATCGTAATCCTCATTTTATAATCCTTCTTTTAATCTTCGCATTTTTTCTTCCGGGGAAAACGTTGTTTTCGGAACATAACAGGGAATCGGCAACAGTTTTTGATGAATTATGTCGACAATGCCTGCTGCATTCGGGAAGAAATTCTTACTAATGTCGGTGGTAGGTGCAATCCAATTGCGACAACCGTAGACCACCGGTGCACAATGCAGAAAATCAAATCCCAGTTCCGTTACGTTTTGTGCAATGTCTTTCAAGAAAGAACCTCGCTCCACTTCATTTCCAATCAAAAGTAACCTTCCGGTTTTCCGTACCGATTCAAGCAGTATCTCATAGTCAAAAGGAACGAGGGACCGTGCATCAACGATTTCCGTGGAAATGCCGTATTGTTCCAACTGATCTGCGGCTTCAACGGCAGTATAGAGCGACGCCCCAATGGTCAATATCGTCAGATCGTCCCCTTTCCGTTTTACGTCCGGAACGCCTATAGGCAATTCGTAGGACTCCTTCGGAACTCCCTCAGGATGGAACCGTTCCCCCACACCGTAAAGATTTTGGGATTCAAACATAATAACCGGGTCGGTACCGTTCAATGCTGCCGTCAGTAAGCCTTTTGCATCATAGGGCGTTGCAGGGAAAACGACCTTGAGCCCGGGGACGTGGGAAGTCATAGCGGTAAAGTCCTGCGCATGCTGCGTTCCATACAGTGACCCGATGGCAATCCGGAGAACCACCGGCATTTTCAGGTGACCGGCGCTCATAAATTGCCATTTGGAAAGTTGATTAAATATTTCATCACCGGCACAACCGAGAAAATCACAGAACGGAAGCTCTACGATAGCTCTTCCTCCTGCCATTGCGTATCCTGCAGCCGTAGCAACAATTGCAGATTCCGAAATGGGCGAATTAAAGAATCGGTAATAGGGAAGAGCTTCGGTCAAACCTTCATAAACTCCGTAAGGTCCGCCCCAATCCCGAACTTCTTCCCCATAAGCGACGAGGGAGGAATCTTCGTAGAATTTGGCGAAAATTGCTTCAAAAATCGCATCGCGCAATTCAATTCCCGTTTCGGTATCCGTTTGTTTTCTGGACTTTTTTGCAATCGCTTGCGTGCGAGGGTTTTCCTCCATTGGAATCAGGACCTCACAACGTTTTTCTCCAAGGGAAGAAACTCTTTTGTTGGAATAAATATATTCCTCGATCTTTCTATCTGCGTCAACCGTTTGCCGAGAGGTGATTTTAGGATCAGCACATAGTTTGAAGATGCGATAAACTTTTTGATCAACAGATTCGATGATTCGTTCTATCTGCTCTTCTGTTGCAACTCCAACCTTAACCAACTCACGGTGAAACGCCGTAATCGGATCTTGTTCGATCCACGTGAGCACTTCTTCTTTCGTCCGGTAGGATTCATGATCCGATGCGGAATGAGGAGAAATACGATAAGTGACTACATCCAACAGTGCCGGTCCGTTTCCTTCTTTCAACAACTTTAGTTTACGCTCCATTGCGTCAATCACTGCCAAGGGATTACTTCCGTCAACCCGTTCTGCATGAAGCGAAGAAGGAGAGATACCGGCACCGATGCGCGCCAAATGACGGAACGCCATGGTTTCTCCAACGGTTTGACCGCCCATGCCGTAAAAATTATTAAAAAAATTGAAGATGATCGGGAGTCCGCCCCGGTAGGCTTCCTCCCAAAGAGTGTTGAATTGATCCATCGCTGCAAAGTTCATGGCTTCCCATACAGGACCGCGTCCCAAAGCACCGTCTCCTACGTTAGAGAGGACGATTCCGGGTTTTCTGTTCGTTTTTTTGTATAGAGCGGCGCCCACCGCGATGGGAGCAGATGCGCCCACGATCGCGTTATTGGGATACATTCCGAAGGGCGGGAAAAATGCGTGCATGGAGCCGGAAAGCCCCTGTTGAAATCCCGTTGGACAAGCAAGAATTTCCGCAAGGGTGCCGTAGATCAAAAAATCTTCTGCTAAGGATTTAACATCGGAAGGTTCGAAAAAAACGATGTCACGGATTTTTCCGTTATCATATTCATTTATGACCTGATTCAGTTCATCGGCAGACAGTTTTCGGATTGCAGATAATCCCTTTGCAAGAACTTCACCATGGCTTCGGTGCGACCCGAACACCAAATCTTCTGCCGAGAGTAAAAAAGCTTGTCCTACAGCGGCTGCTTCTTGTCCAAGGGAGAGGTGCAGCGGACCGTCGTAGGCAAAAGAAATGTCTTTATATTTCCCAAATTTTTTGACGTCAAACAATAATGATTCAAACACTCGGATCAAATACATATCACGGAAAATTCCGAGAAGTTCTTCATCTGAGAACCGAGCACGAGACGTTTGAAGTGCTTCGGAATACTGATTCATGGGAATATCATCTATATGAATCGTGCCCTTTTTTCGTACCTCTTTTGGGTCAACGAAAATACTTTTCGGCATATGGCGATTGCTCCTTATGTTTTCTTTTCCTGTGACGCAACAATCAACACGAGTACAATGACGACCTTCTTGTCAAAAAACTGCCGTGTTGACCGCATCGACCTCTTATCAGATCTTAGGGTTCGCGTCATCTTGCGCAATACAATACTCAGTCCCGGAGACTTCGCGGTAAAAAGCTGCTTCTGCAGCCTGTTTGTAAGGTCTGAGCCACAAGTCTCCGATCCCCAGAGTCAGAGTACACAGAAGATCCCAGCCAATAAAGCTGAATTGCAGACAAAACAGTCGCCAACGGTTGCCGGCCATCATGCTCTTCGACCGCTCGATTGCTTCCCCTGGGGTTAATTCCGGATTTTCTGCAAGTATGTAATTGGTCATTGCATAACTGTAACCTGCAATGATGCCGGGGACAATAAAACACAGAGTCCAGAGGGACACATACAACCCTCGCAGGAAGCTTGCAACAACAGCAGTTTTCCAGTGCTTGAAATAGCCAAACAACGTATTGATTTTAGGCTCTTTCTGCCGGTCCACAAGCTCCAAATTAAATTTAGAATAGCCCAAACCTACAATACTGCCCAAAAAGAAGCGAGCAATTGCAACCACCAGCGTTGCCAAAATAATGAACACAACACCGGCAGCGGCGAAACCAATCAGTACTTCTGTCCAGCCACCGTTGGTCGTTTGTATCTGTTGGTTAGAAAGCCCTATATTGACGTTGCCACCGGAATCACCAAAGTTCAATTCAATCTTAAGTTTATTAGAGGAAACAGCACCCAACAGCGATGCGATCAGCCCGGCAACAACAGAGATTCCCCATCTACCGGGCAATGCATTTCTGGCAACACTTCTAAAATCAGCCGCGGTTTTCATATTTTTACTCCTATACAGTATTTATCAAAGTCGATTATATTATACAATAAATTCGTAGTTGTGTCAAGTATTTGATAATGCAAGTTCCTCGAAAATTGCATATTTGACCTTTTTCGGGAAAAACTGTTAAAACGAATTTTTGTATCTGCCGGAGGGAAATATGCGAAATTACGACGGAAAAAAATTGGAACGAGACGTACGTAAATTGTATTACTCGGTAATGTTAAGAGAGAGAAGATCCTCAAATGACTCTCCCGTAAAAAAAGTTATTTCAGAAAATCGATATTTAATTCGCAGCTGTTGTTTGAATATTTTGAATATTAAGAAGGAATTTTCAGAATGCACCGTTTCCGAAACGGGGCTCCCTCTAATTTTGGAGGAAACACAAAATTTTTGCGGAATATCCGATTATGTATTAACGGAAGGATCCATCTCCGCTTTTTTGAAAAAACTTGCTCAACACAACAATTTGTCTTATGCGGAAATCTCATGTCTGATTCCGACAATGGAGTACTGCTGTCTTTGTCGATTGGAAAAAGAGTCGAAGCGGGTTGATGTACACACAAAAGACACGATACGCTCACTCCACGTTTTATGTTCTTACGATTGTTCCAAAATTGCAGAAACCTTGTCTAAAGCAGAGGAGGTTTTATGTCGAGACGAAATTTATCCTCAATTAGATGCCCCTTCAAAAAATCTATATCGAAAAAAGATAAGCAAACTCGCCAAAAAGCGGAGGGAATTTGAACGGGAAACTGCAGTTAAACTGTTAAAAGAATCTCGAAAATCCGAAGAAAGCGCAAAAAAGCAAATTGGTTATTTCTTGTTAAAGAAGAAAAAAAACAAATTTTATTTTCCTGTTTTACTCTTTTGCACCTGTCTGTTAGGTTTTTTATCATTGTTATATTTTCAAAGCATAACGCTGTTCTGCTTGTCTTTGATTCCGATCGGAATTTCGGCAAAACTTCTCTGTGACACGTTTTTTTCACGAATTATAAAAGCAGAGTTACTGCCTAAAATTAAGATCACGCAAGACGGTTATTGCCCCTCGTCATTGGTAACGATCGTTTCGTTGGTTTCGAGCCGCTCAGAAGGAGAGAGGATTCTTCATCGGCTTGACGTTCTTGCTCATAGAATCCCGGTTTCTTCGATCCGTATCGGATTACTATTGGATCTTCCTTCGTCTCGGGTAGAAATTTCGGAAGAAGATAAAAAGTTAATTTCATTTTTGGAATCGGAAATCAACCAAAGGAATCAAAATACAAACCGATTTTTTTGTGCTGTCCGAAAACGCAAATGGGTTGCCGATAAATATTACTTTGAAGCATACGGTCGTAAACAAGGGGCAATCATGGAATTTTGTGATTTAATCGGGGGCGATGCTTCTTCCTTTTCCTTGGCAGTTGGCGCAATAAACGACGCAAAATATATGATTCTTCTCGATGCGGATACGGAGCCGACCCCCGGTGCTGTCGAAAGCATGATCGGATTTATGGAACACCCTAACCATACTCCGGAAGTCGCAACGGATCTGAAAGGATTTCCGTATGTGAAGCACGGATACGGGGCTGCTGCCCCGCGTGTCGAAGCGAACCCGGAAACATCTTACCGCACTCCGTATTCCGCAATGATGTCCGGTAATTCCGGGACGGAATTCTATAAAAACCCTCACTTTAATCTGTATCAAGATCTTTTTTCCGAAGGAATTTTCTGCGGGAAAGGAATCATAAGAATCGATCTGTACAAAAAACTGATTGCAGACCGCTTCCGCAATGATCCGATTTTAAGTCACGATCTGCCGGAAGGGGAATTGTTGCGTTGTGCGAATTTATCTGATATTGTTTTTTTTGATGAGATTCCGGATTCAGTTCTCAGCGATGAGAAACGGACCCACCGATGGATTCGCGGTGATTTTCAAAACGGGACATTTTTATTTTCCTCAAGCGGAAATTCCACTTTATTCCGCTTTAAGATCCTTCATAATCTATTCCGATCCCTGTTCCCATTTTCCTGTTTTTTATTAATAACATCTACCGTATTTTTGGGAATCAAGGGCTTAGTTGCCGGGTTTTTTTGGCTGGTTTTCCCTTTCGTGCTGCGTCTTCCGTCTCTATCCTCCGCACTATTCGGGAAAATTCGCAGACATTACCCCTTTCGAGAGTTTTTTGATGCTTTACGAGAAACATTGTTAAATATTTTTCTTTTGCCAGCAAGGGCAATCAACGGAATTGACGCTGCAATCCGAGGAACAGTGCGGCAAATTCGAGGAAAAAACAAGTTAGAATGGACGACCGCAGCGAACGCTTCTTCGTTTGGGCAGGAAGTCGGCGACTACTATTTCCACTTACGGTGGCAGTTGCTAGGCTTCGTATTTCTGTTTTTTCCAAAAACCATTTTTATTGGGCTATTTTGGCTGATTGGTCCGGTGATTGCCCGACAAATTTCAATTCCGTACCCCAAAGATCGTGTAAATTCGGAGGAATTACTTGGGGAATTGAAATCTATGTGGAGGTACTACAGTGATTTAATGAATGAAAAAAATCATTGGCTGCCCCCGGATAATTATCAACATGATCCATTGAACGTAGTTGCCGCCCGAACATCTCCTACCAACATCGGATTGGCGTTACTGTCCGTGTTGGGTGCTTACGATTTAGAATTCATCACGGAAGACGAATTATATTTCAGAGTAGAAAACACCTTAAACACACTGGAAACGCTTCCAAAATGGAATGGGCATTTATACAACTGGTACGATACGCAAACCTTAAAAATCTTGCCTCCCAAATTTATCTCAACCGTTGATTGCGGAAATTATTCTGCATCGCTTTACACCTTAGCTAAGGGCATGAAATCCTTAAAAACCCTTAGGTCAAATTCTATCGTTAAGCGAATCTCTGCTTTGCTTGATGCAGCAGATTTTTCTGTACTTTACGACAGAAAAAAGGAGTTGTTTCCAATTGGATATCACGTCGATGATGACAAAATGTCATCGTCCTATTACGATTTATACGCAAGTGAAGCCAGACTAACTTCCTATTATGCCATCATAAAACATCAGATTCCTCCCGAGCATTGGGTACGTCTGGCAAGGCCGACAAATAACGATCACGGGAATTTGATACTGTCATCTTGGTCCGGAACGATGTTTGAATATTTTATGCCTCACATCTTTCTCCCCGCGTATCGCAGGACGTTAAGCGGGGAATCCCTGCGCGGTATTCTTACTGCACAAATGAAACATGTGAACAAACGAATCCCTTGGGGTATTTCGGAAAGTTGTTATTATAAATTTGACTCTTTGTTGAATTATCAGTATCGCGCTTTTGGAATCCCGTCTGCCGCACTACGTCGGGATCTGTCATTTCCGCAAGTAATTTCGCCCTACGCTACGTTTCTGGTATATCCGTGGTTTCCGTCCTTTGCGGAAAAAAACAAAAAACGTTTGCCCAAAGGGAAATACGGTTATTATGAAGCGATAGACTACCGCTCCGGTGTTGATAATCCAAGGGTAGTACAATGTTATATGGCACACCACGTCGGAATGAGTTTTTTGTCCGGAGTTAATGTTCTGAAAGACCGCATCATGCAAAAACGGTTTATGTCGGGCGAAGGAGAAGCCTATACCAGCCTTTTGACCGAAAGAATTCCGGCATACTCTAAAAATTACTTCCCGGAGCACACAAAAGAAAGAGAGCGTTGGGAAGCCTCGGAGATACGAGTTGATCACCCAGATCCGGAACATCCTAAGGTTCGTTTATTAACCAATGGAAAACTAACGGAAATTTTGACCGACAGCGGAACCGGTCTGCTACGAAAAAAGGATTTCGACATTACAAAATATTCTAATGACCCGCAATCTCCCAACGGAATATTTTTGTTGGTGAAAAATAAAGGGACGCTGTACGGAACAACCTATGCGCCTTTATACCAGGATATGAATTACCGCACTTTTTTTGACGGAAGCGGTGTGACATATTACAGTTCGCTTCCCGATTTTGAAACCAGAATCTCCGTATCGATGGTCCCGGATCAGCCGGTATCCGTACGAGAATTGACGATAAAAAACAATCAAATG